>JADYYU010000123.1 GCA_020853515.1 Chitinophagaceae bacterium
AATATTGGCACCAGTGGGGCCGAAATCGGCGGAGCGTTTGGCGGAGAAAAAGAAACCGGAGGCGGGCGTGAAAGCGGATCAGATGCCTGGAAGGTTTATATGCGCCGGCAGACCAATACTATCAATTATACCAATAAATTACCGCTGGCTCAAGGCATAAAATTTGATCTTTAGTCAAAAGATCCAGATTGTCAATTCAATTCATTCCGGGGGCTGCATTTCAGCCCCTCTTTTTTTTGAATTGCAGTTTAAAACGTTTCGATACCTGCTAGTCTGACCAAACAATGGCCTCTACTGCATTGATTTATTTCAGCAGTATCTATTCAATTCTGTATGATCGGCTATTGTCGAATGATAAATGGCCTTACCTGATCAGTGCAATATCGCCTTTCAGCATTTTAAACTTGCCATTGGCACTATACTCTACCATGTAAAAATATGTGCCCACTTCCATGGGTTTACCTTTGTAATTGCCATCCCATCCTGTAGTGACCTCATCGGTTTTAAACAACAATTCACCCCAGCGGTCATAAATTTCAAAATTCAGCAAGTCGAAATTTTCACCTTTTACTTTAAGTGTATTATTGACAAAATCTCCATTGGGTGAAAATGCATTTGGAATATAAATGATCTCATTTCTCACTACTTCCGCACAGTTGGTTGTTGAACTCATACAACCCAGTTGATTGTAGGCATATAAGGTAAAACAGTAGGTTCCTATCGCCCCGACGGTCATACTGGCATCTTGCTGCGTTGAAAATGAAACGCCCTGATAATGCCAGTCGTAGTTTACCGCGTTCAGCGAAGTATTTGTAAGCGTAAAAGTTGGATTGTCTATTGTAGCTGGATTGGGACTGATCACAAAATCTGCAATTGGATTCGGATATACATAAATTGTAAATACGATGGTATCAATTCCCGGACACTTGCCCGATTCGATGCCTGCCACAGTATAGGTTGTGGTGGTGCCCGGACTAAAGGTAATTTCAGTGGTATCTGCATTTGGAGTGGCACCGGCAGCCGGCCACCAGGAAATGGTTGCAGTAGGCGAAATGCCGGTCATAACAGTACTTTCGCCGGGACACAGTTCGGTATCTGACGGTGCAGTTAGAGTTAGATCGGCAACGAGTGAAGCGTTGAAACAAGAGGTATCCGGCTGAAAGCGCCACAAATCATTGGTCACTTCCAGATTTCCGCCCGGTGTACCAAATCCTCCAAATACCCATAAATTATTTTGCTTGTCGGTCCAGATACCCACACCACCTTTACAGGGTATCATATTGGCAGCCGCAGGTACACCCTGCACGCCAAAGTTGCCCGCCGGATTTATTACCGCCGCATTGCTACCGCTTACCCAGGTCCAGGTATTATTCGAAGTATTGTACAACCACAGGTCATTATATACATTGGTTGCACCAAGTCCTTCAAAGCCTCCAAAAGACCAGAATACTTCTGTACATCCTAAGGTAGATACGGTTTGATTTTCGATTCGGTAATGCGGGTAGTCATTTATATTCGGGTCGCACATCTGATTGTACAATCCATTATCATTTGACAGATTGCTGCCTGAGGTCCATGTCCAGTTATTGGTCGATGGGTTATACTTCCAGACATCATTATAATTGGCATTGTTAAAATCACCGCCGGCAAAAATATAAAAACTGCCGTCCAGTCCTTCCCATTTAGTATAAGATAACCTGGAAGGAGGTAAATTTGCCGGAGCCTCCACACCTTTTGTACCATAATTGCCGAGGCCATTTGTCACCATATCGCCTTTCATGAAAGTCCATTGATTTGTAGCAATATCATACTTCCACATATCGTTGTAAACGCCATTTACAGCATCCTGTCCGCCAAAGATCCAGAAGTTATTTTGAGGATCCACCCAACTTGATTTACATTCTGCTCTTCCGCCGGGTGTATTGATCGCAGCCGGTACACCCTGGGTCCCATAAATGGGTGCTGGATTTGTGCCCAGACTACCGTTTACCCAGGTCCATTCATTGGTGGCTATATTGTATTTCCATAAATTTTCGAGGGCTCCGATACCACCGATATTATCATATCCGTAACCGGCAAATAGCCAAAGGTTATTATTATTGTCTGTCCAGCAATTGGCGCCATAGCCTCTGGCACTGGGATAATTATTAACTGAGGGCACACCCTGGGTACCACTCACACCTGCCTGATTGGCCGCAGCCTGGGCACCGCTCATCCAGGTCCATTCATTGGTTGCTACCGTGTACTTCCACAGATCATTGTATAGATCACCAGATATCACACCCCCAAATAACCAAAAATCACCGTTCTGATCTGTCCAATAGGCAGTCTGATAACGGGCCGGTGGCTCATTGGTGGGTGCTGACACTCCCTTTACGCCATAATTTCCTGGCGAAGAACCAGTATTACTGCCTTTCATCCAGGTCCAAACCCCGCTTTGGGCCACAACCGTATTGACTGAACTTATGCAAAACAGCAGGGCAATACATAAAAATACCTTTTTCATAGAGGGTGCTTTAAAGTGAAATTTCATTTGTCTGACTGATTAGACGTAATAAATATAGTAATTGTTGACTAAATACCCCGAATTTTTCTGATCAATTGCTGAAAAGCCTCTTTAAAGTTCATTTCACTGCTGGATGGCTGACGGGCATCCATCGTCCATTTACCGTCTTTTTTGAATATCCTGTAATAATACAGGAAAGTTTCATGAGCAGAGGTTTTATCCAGATCGCCCCTTCCGAATTTCGGAATAAAGACCTCCAGGGTGTCCTGATTAAGCTGGGTAAATACAAATCCCTGGCTGAACCAGGTCAGCATGCGGGCATCTTCGCTTTCGCAACTATCAAGCAATTGCCGGTTCATGGGATAAGATCTCCATTCGATCGGTTTATCCTTCTGCAACAGGGAATACTCACCGATTTTCAGGTTCGAATCACTGTTGACTACCGCATACCACATGATATTGTTTAGAATGGTGGGGTTACTCATAAAATCCTGATAAACGATCTGCTGCTGTTTTAATGAGTCCTCAAAGTGCCGGTTTACGATACTTTTATTCACAAAGGTCATTCCCAGATAACAGACGGTATAAATCAAACTGATTCTCATCACCCGGATGCGCGCTATGCTTTCATTTTTATAAAATAAGGCGGCCACCACCAATATTAAGATCGGAACTGTAAAGATCAGGTCAGCGATTGCGATATTATTCAGCGAAACCAGTTTTTTAGAAAAAGGGAGAAAGATACGGGTGCCGTAATTCGTGCAAATGTCGAGTAATGAATGACACCACAAACAAACGATCCATAACAAAAACCACTGCCCATAGGAAACTTTCTTTTTAAAAAGGTGAAAAAATATCCAGGCCATGGGAAATGCCGTCAGCAGTTCAATAAAAAAAGAATGTGTGTAACTGCGGTGATACAAGACATACTTGCGCGGATCGTTGAGTCCAGAATACAGCAGGTCAAAATCAGGGAATGTTTTGGCGAGCGCTCCGATCCATGCCGCCTTCCGCCCTATTTTTTTTCCGAGTATCCGATCGCCGATAGCAGCGCCCAATACAATATGTGTCAGTGAATCCAAGGTAAACTATTTTATTAAAAATATAAAAGATACAGTGCGCTCAGCAAGATCGCTGAAAATAAAAAACTAACTAAGTACAAAAATATTAACAAGATCATTTTTATCAATACACTTAGTACACCGGACGAATACACTTTGCGTAAAGAGAAAAACAAATAAAAAGGGATACCGGCTATACTCACTGCAGATAGGACATTGTTGAATAAGTCGTTCGTAAAAATATTGATCAACAGAATATTCAACAGCAGCAGCGCAAAACAGACCGAATGAAAATGAATGGCAAACACAAGATGATCAACATAAAACAGTTTGTCTTTTCGGAATAAGAGCGACAGCCACAAGGCAAAAAGCGGCAACAGCAAAAAAAATATTTTTGGAATATGATGCATCAGCTCTTCCGTCAAATCACCTGAATGATGATATGAATTGCGTCTTATACGGCTCACAAAATAACCGTCACGCTTTGACGGAGGCAAACTTCTCTGCACAGAATCGTATGCTGACAGCGTTTTCTCTTTTGGTGCCAGGCCTTCCGATTTATCTGCATGCTTATTTACTGAACTGGCAGCCGGCTCAATATTCACGGTGGTTGTAATTCCGGTATCTCGCAGGCTGTTATCAGACACATGGCTGCCACTATTTTTATCGGACGGCGAAACTGAAAAAGCCGCCACAAAAAATACGGTTGTAATAAAAATGTACAACTGTACTGGATTCAGATACTTTGCGCGTTTGCCTTGATTGAACTCAAGCGTAACCACACCGGGTTTTGTAAAAAGGGTTTTAATAGTGACCCAAAATTTACTGTCGTAATGAAAATAATCACCGGCAAAATGCGCTGCCATATGTAAAAAAGAATCTTTGTGAAGAAAAGCTTTTTGCCCGCATTCGCCACAAAACTTCCCTACTAAGGGGTAACCGCAGTTTAAGCATTTTTCTTCTTTATGATATTCTTTACGTCTGAAAGCCATGAGAGTGTAAATGTAATTTTTTGTATGAATTTTTTACATGTAAATTTCACAAAAGCAGCAAGAAAGTCAGTAAAAATCAATATTTCATGTCAATAGTTCTACTTTCTTTTAAATGGGCTTAATTTTGCTGCAAAGAATTCAGATAAAATAATTTTTATGAATTTAAATAACTTCACGATTAAAGCGCAGGAGGCCGTAGCTGCCGCTCAGCAAATTGCCTTCAACCAAAAAAACCAACAAATCGAAACGGCTCACCTGCTCAAAGCAATGATCGATGACGAAAATAATTCGATCGAATTTCTATTGAAAAAAAATGATGCCAACCTGGCTTTCATCGGTCAGAAACTGCAGGAACTACTCACAAAAATCCCCACTTCTTCGGGCGAAGGTGGACAGGTAATTTCTCGAGAGGTCAATCAAACCGTTTTAAAAGCAGGTTCATACCTGAAAGATTTTGGCGATGAATTTATTACTCCTGAACATTTACTGATGGCCATGCTGAATAATAATGATGCGGTGAGTCATTTGCTAAAAGATGCCGGGCTAAGCGAAAAGAATTTAAAAAAATCGATTCAGGAAATCCGTAAAGGCAGTACTGCCAGTTCGCAAAGCAGCGACAATACCTATCAGTCGCTCAAAAAATATGCAAAAAATCTGAATGAAATGGCCGCTGAGGGCAAACTCGATCCGGTGATAGGCCGCGATGAAGAGATCAGACGCACTTTGCATATTCTTTCACGCAGAAGTAAAAACAATCCGATTCTGGTAGGCGAACCCGGTGTGGGCAAAACCGCCATCGTAGAGGGCCTGGCGCATCGCATCATGAACGGCGACATACCTGAAAACTTAAAAAGCAAAGTCATTTTTGCCCTTGACATGGGCTTGCTGATTGCCGGGGCAAAATATAAAGGAGAATTTGAAGAAAGACTGAAAGCAGTAATCAAAGAAGTAACCGATAGCAATGGAGAGATCATCCTGTTTATTGACGAAATACATACCCTGGTAGGCGCAGGCGGTGGAGGCGAAGGAGCCATGGACGCAGCTAATATTTTAAAACCCGCATTGGCCAGAGGCGAACTCAGAGCCATTGGTGCTACTACGCTCAGCGAATACCAGAAATATTTCGAAAAAGACAAAGCCCTCGAACGCAGGTTTCAAAGAGTTATGATAGATGAACCCAGCACGGAAGATGCGATCTCAATTTTGCGCGGATTAAAAGACAGATATGAAAACCATCATCACGTTCAGATCAAAGACGAAGCCATTATTGCTGCCGTGGAATTATCAGCCCGTTATATAACCGACCGCTTTTTGCCTGATAAAGCCATCGACCTGATTGATGAAAGTGCGGCCAAATTAAAGCTCGAAATGAACTCTATGCCCGAAGAACTGGATGAACTGGAAAGAAAACTTCGGCAACTGGAGATCGAAAGGGAGGCTATTAAACGGGAAAATGATGAGCGAAAAATGCAGGAACTGGCCAAAGAAATTGCCAACCTGAGCGAACAGCGCGATGCCTTCAAAATCAGGTGGCAACATGAAAAGAAAGGAATTGATGATATTCAAAATATCAAAACCACCATCGAGCAATTAAAACAGGAAGCTGATCAGGCTGAACGCAATGGTGACTTTGGGAAAGTTGCTGAAATAAGGTATGGCAGAATTAAAGATGAAGAAAAACAATTGCAGGAAAAAACGGCTCAACTGGAAGCTGAAGGTTTGCAACATAAGCGCCTGCTGAAAGAAGAAGTGGATGCAGAAGACATTGCCGAAAATGTGGCCCGTGCCACCGGCATACCGGTTTCGAGAATGCTGCAGACTGAAAAGACAAAACTGCTGAATCTGGAAAATCACCTGCACGAAAGAGTTGTAGGGCAGGAAGAAGCCATCACGGCTGTGGCCGATGCCATACGCAGAAGCAGGGCAGGTTTGCAGGATGCACGCAAACCCATCGGATCTTTTATTTTTCTGGGCACTACCGGTGTCGGTAAAACAGAACTTGCCAAAGCCCTTGCTGAGTTTTTGTTTGACGATGAAAGTATGATGACCAGAATAGACATGAGTGAATATCAGGAGAAACACAGCGTAAGCCGTTTGGTAGGTGCACCTCCGGGATATGTTGGTTATGACGAAGGCGGACAACTAACGGAAGCAGTAAGACGCAAACCGTACAGTGTAGTACTGTTTGACGAAATTGAAAAAGCCCATCCGGATGTGTACAACGTTCTGCTGCAGGTATTAGATGACGGAAGACTGACAGACAATAAAGGCCGTGTGGTAAACTTTAAAAATACCATTATCATTATGACCTCCAATATGGGCAGCCATATTATACAGGCCAACTTTGAAAATGTGAATGAAAAAAATGTAGATGAGGTCACCGACCGCACGAAAGTGGAAGTTTTGAATTTACTGAGACAAACGATCAGGCCTGAATTTTTAAACAGGATCGACGAAGTGATCATGTTTAAACCCTTGCTCAAAAATGAGATTAAAGGCATTATCAAAATTCAGTTGAACCAGTTGACCGACCGACTGAAAGAGCAGCAGATCCAATTGAAATTTACAGATTATGCACTAGACTTCCTTTCTGAAAACGGCTTCGATCCGCAGTTTGGCGCCCGTCCGCTCAAAAGGCTTATACAAAAAGAGATCATCAATTTGCTGAGTAAAAAAATCATCGCCGGTGAAATACACAAAGACAAACCAGTACTGGTAGATGTATTTGATGGCATGGTAGTACTCCGAAATGATTAACAGGTTGAAACGGCACGCCAATGTTCTTTTTTATAAAGAATTTGTCTGCGAGGCTTATACATCCAAAAAATTAACTTTTCTGCGAAGCGAAAAAAGGGTTACTTTACTCTAAATAATGGCCTCATGCGCAACTTAAAATTTTTATGGCTGCTGATCATCGGAAGTTTAACAAGTGATTTATTTGCACAGCAAATTTTCATTGGCAATGAAGAGACTGACAGAAAATTAAGATGGAGTGATTTCAGAGGTCCTGTTGATCAAAGTTCACCGCATCATGCAATGACTACCTGGCTGATGGAGTACAGCATGGATGAGATCAGAACTTATGGCGACTCGGTACATATCGGCAAACTAATCGTTAAAGTAAAAATGGATCCGAATAAATCGTGGTGCATTCAGCATAAAACTACCGACGAACTCCTTAAACATGAGCAGGGACATTTTGACATCGCCATTCTTTGCATGAAAGAATTTATGAGTCTCTACAGACAGACCGCTTTTCGCAGAAATAATCTGGACCAGCAAATGCAAAAAATTTTTACAGATATGATGAATAAGTACCATCAGCTTGGCATAGACTACGACCGGGAAACGGAACATAGTCATAATGCCGAAGCCCAAAAGCACTGGAATATATTTTTTGCTAAATATCTTTGAAGTGCAGCATCCGTGCAGCATAGGCTTTTGTTCAATACCCGTATTACAGGGCAGTCCGGAACTTGCAGTGGATTCACAGTTTAAGACTGAATCGTTGACCTGAAAAAGCCTACCTTTGCCCAATGGACATTCAAAACAGCCTGCAGGCCTACTTAGAAAAATTAAATATCAAAGCGCTCAATGAGATGCAGGAGGCCGCTCTGGAGGCAAGTTATACCCATGACGAGCTGATGATTCTTTCCAATACAGGATCGGGCAAAACACTGGCATTTCTGCTGACTATGCTTGCACAGATCGATCAGGACTCCCCTCATACCCAGGCACTCATTATGGTGCCCTCGCGAGAACTGGTGCTGCAGATCGATGAAGTATTTCGCAAACTGGCTACACAGTTAAAAGTCACACTTTGTTATGGCGGACACAAACGGGAAATTGAAGAGCAAAATCTGATACAGGCCCCCACCATTATTATCGGTACGGCCGGCAGGCTGGCTGATCATATCCGTCGTAAAAATATCGAAACAGAAAGTATTCATACATTGATACTGGACGAATTTGACAAAAGCATGGAGCTGGGCTTTCAGGATGAAATGGCTTTTATAATTTCTTCACTGCCATCTATAACAAAGAAAATATTAACCTCCGCTACAGCATCACAAACAGTCCCTGACTTTTTTGCTATCAGCGACCCTCATGTGCTAAACTATATCGTGGCAGGCGATGAAGCTTCAAACGCAGCGCTTGAAATGTTCACCTTGTTTTCACCAGAAAAAGATAAGATCAATACCCTGTTTAATTTTTTATGCTATGCCAATAACCGGCCCTGCATCGTATTCTGCAATCATCGTGATGCTGTGGAACGCGTCGCTCAAATGATCGCAGACAAAGGAATCCGCACCACATTCTATCACGGTGGCATGGAACAGCGCGAACGCGAAAGTGAATTGTGCATGTTTAAAAATGGCACCTCCAACGTGCTCGTAACTACTGATCTCGCTTCGCGCGGACTGGACATCGCCGGCATCCGGTATATCATTCATTATCACCCGCCGGCCACCGAAGAAGTGTTTACGCATCGTAATGGACGCACAGCACGCATGCACGACTTCGG
>JADYYU010000124.1 GCA_020853515.1 Chitinophagaceae bacterium
CTGAGGTATTCTGATTGTCATTCCAGGTTTCAAAATAACCAATATTGATCGGACTGTTGGCAGGCAGTGTGTTGTACATATTACCGATCTGAGCAGGGGTGATATGACGGGTGTTGGTAAAATTACCCGCATTACCGGTTGAAAGACCCGCAAGCACTATATTGCCTGCATTTACGTTATATCCCTGAGGACAAGGTGCAAATAAGTTAGGAGCCACAGGAGCACCGCTATATAGTATAAATCTGCACTCTGTCATAAATGAAGAAGAAAGATTGGTAACGGTCAGCACAGCATTCTGTGTGATCGAAGCACCTACAGGCAGAGTCGGTAAGATTGCATTGGCAAAATTGCCCGCAAACTGATTGGCACAGGCTGCGCCCGGAACAGTTTGCGTAGTACCGGTCGCAGTAGCACCCGTATTATCTGGTACCGGTGTTACATTAAAGGTTACCTCTACCGAATCGTTGATCGGAGTGGCGCAACCCGTTACTGTCAAACCCTGACCAAAAGGAATACTCGCATACTGGCAAAGATGATAATCAGCACCCGAAGTAGGACGATAATTAATTCTGATCAGCGGCGAAGCCAGGGAGTCATTGAACAAATTACCGTTCACTACACCACCGGCATTACCGATAGAAAGCGTCGTATTGATTGTATAGGTTCCACCGGCAAACATGTTTACACCCGGTATCAGTACTGCTGTGCTGTTGGCTCCATAAGGATTCAGTGTGATAGCAGGATTGACGTTAGCCGTATAAGTATTTACACCCAGAGGTCCGTTTACAGTCAGTGTACAGGTGATGGGATTGGTTGCACATACAATCGGGTTTGCACCATAATTGGTGATCACCACCACAAAATTCTGATTGGCATTGTAACAGTTACCTGCAGCGCCGGTCACAGATACCACTGCCGGATCGTGCGGAGTAGAAGGTAGAATATTCACCAAATAATCTTCCGCTTCACCAAAACCTGAATTGGTAGCACCACAAGCTTGTGCACTGGTCATCTGTGCATCATCACCCCCACGGATCCTCATACGGGTAACCCCGGGAACGGTGCCCACAGGAGCGGTGATCGGAAGTACATGTACCCCATTCGGACCGGCATTGGTATTGGGTGAAAAATATTCGGAAGCATCGAAAGCTCCATTGTGATCAAAATCGATCCAAACACCTAAATACTGGGTAGGATCTGCACCATGCGTCACTGTCAGATTAGAAGCCAAACCAATATAAATAATCGGTGTCGGAATGGCGTTGGCTACCTGCTGGGGTGTATAATCAACCCAGTAAGGAGCAGGATTAGCAGCAGCAACCGTATTATTGGTCATAGCTCCAAAAGATACAATGTCGATATTATCCGTTGCGCCTCCGCTGGCATAGGTCGGTACACACCAGCAGTTATTCGTCGGGCTCCAGGCCTGAACAGTTGAAGCTGCCGATGCGATCGAAGTATCAAACCCTCCACCCGGGTTGGTGCAGGTTACGATACAGCGGTAAAAATTTGTGCTGCCTGGTGCAGGAATGTAACTGTACGGTACGGTAGTTGCTCCGGCTATAATATTATAACTACCGGGCAAGCCTGTTGGCGAACTCAACCATTGAAAGGCCAGATTTGCTGCATTTGTTTGTCCAGCCAGATTTAAAGTCACCGGAACTCCGGGACATGGATTAGCTGGTAAAGCTGAGGCTGTGCCGGCTGTTGGAGTACCCGCGCACGGTGTACCTAAAATATTTAAGGTCACAGTTCCGGTAAATGAACGTGGATTGTTACCCGGCGTTGGATAAGCTCCGGCCCAGCCAACAAATTGACCCGCATTTTGATAGTCACCTACCAGCAAATTAACGCCTGTATTACTGAAAATATTCGGCGTTGGCCCGGGGGCAGTAGTATAATTTAAAGTTACAGTCGGTGTTGCCAGATAAAATCGATATGTAGTATTCGCAGGAATAGTAAACGAAAGTGCTGGAAAAAGCACTGTCTGCACACCAGCAGCAACAGTTACCGGATTAGTAGCTAGTAATGTCCATGTAGGGTTTGACACTGTACCGGGCGCACCATAAATTGAGCTTGTTGAGTACCACAATTCTGCATTGCCGGTACCTGCAGCCGCAAAATAATTGGAAACCGAGGTCAATACTGCCGGGTAGGGATTGGTATTCTGAATGGCAAAACAAACACTATTAAAGCTGTTTGAGCCGTTGTAACCCACACCTAAAGCCTGCGTATTGAATGTCACAACCTGAGCATTTGCCAGCAAGCCCATCATTGCTACGAAAACAGTTAAGAGAATTTTTGTAAAGATTTTATTCATAATTTAAAATTTTGCTAAAAATACGTTAGCATGTTATCAAAAAAAAGAGTTTTAACAATTAAAACAAGGTAAACAATAAAAATTTTACAGTGAAATGACAATCCAGACCAACCGATTGTTTCCGTATGAAGTCGCAGCCCCGAGCGAAAGTGAAAATAACGCGCCGCAAAAGTCCTTTAAAACCATTCTAAAACTTTCATTTCAGCACCCGATTATTTAAATCCGCAATTAGCCATCACCCGTATTGAACATACAGCCGATCTTAACAGGATTTGATTTCTAACGGCTACCCAAAGGCACTTTCCAGCAAACGCTTCTGCTCTTCAGCATGTTTTTTGGCGTAGCCTGTGGCCGTAGAGGCACTAGCCTGACGTGCAAGATATCCGATGCTGAAAATTTTAGCATCAATATTCATTTTCAGAAATGAATACGCCCCCATATTGCTTGGTTCTTCCTGCACCCACAGCCATTGTGCACCTTTATACTTTTGATACAAATTCATGAGCTGACGGGTTGGTAAGGGATGTATTTGCTCAAGCCTTACAATCGCAATGTTTGTGATATTTTGGGCAGTTCTGTATTCAAGCAGGTCATAATAAATTTTTCCGGAGCACAGCAGTACCCTTTTTAAACCTTGTGCATCTTTCATTGTGCTGTCGTCGATCACTTCCTGAAAGGACATTTCGGTGAAATCACGGAGTTGACTATAGGCCTTTGGCAAACGCAGGTTAGCTTTCGGTGAAAAGTTGATCAGCGGTTTTCTAAAATCCTGGGTCACCTGCCTTCTGAGTACATGAAAAAAGTTGGCTGCCGTTGTGCAATTGGTAATATACATATTTTGCTCAGCACACAATTGCAGAAAACGTTCCATCCGGGCGCTTGAATGCTCCGGTCCCTGCCCTTCATATCCATGTGGCAACAATAGTACCATGCCATTGCTTTTTCCCCATTTAGTTTCGGCGCTTGCCAAAAACTGATCAATGATCGTTTGGGCACCATTCGAAAAATCGCCGAACTGGGCTTCCCAGATCACCAGCGTGTTGGGATGTGCCATCGCATATCCGTACTCAAATCCCAGCACTGCGTATTCACTGAGTAATGAATTATAAATTCTGAAAATCCCTTGTTGTTCGCTGATCGCACTTAATCTGTTGTGTCTGCTGTTATTGACAGCGTCGTACAATACGGCGTGCCGGTGTGAGAAGGTACCCCTTTCTACATCCTGACCACTCATCCGCACATCATGCCCCTCAAGCAGCAAGGTACCGTAGGCCAATAACTCGCCGGTGGCCCAGTCGATGGTTTGCTGATCGTGGTATAATTTATTTTTTTCGTCGAGTAACTTTTGCACTTTTTTCAGGGGTTCAAAATCTGCAGGCAATGTCATAATAGCCAGAAATACCTTTTCGAGGTTTTCTTTCGTAACTGATGTGACCACTGATTCATGAAAATCATCCGGAGTTGATTTACGTAAGGCAGCCCAGGCCAGTTCAGGCAACTGACTTTTATACGGCAATGGTTTTTGCTTTACCTCATCCAGTCGGTCCTGCAGATCGTTCCAGAATATTTTTTCCATTTCCTTGGCCAAAGCCTGATCAACCTCACCGGCATCCGACAATTTTTGCGAATAAACTTCCCGTGGGTTTTGATGTTTGTCAATTATGTTATACAAGGCAGGTTGTGTAAATTTAGGATCATCACCTTCATTATGCACGTGTCTGCGCTAACACACCATAGCTATAAAGACATCACGATTGAATTTCTGTCGGAACTTAAGAGCCAGTTCTGACACTTTTACAACAGCTTCGGGGTCGTCACCATTTACATGAAAAACGGGCGCCTGCACCATACTGGCAATGCTGGTGCAATAGTCACTGCTTCGTGCATCATCAAAATTAGTTGTAAACCCGATTTGGTTATTGATTACAAAATGGATGGTACCGCCGGTATAATAGCCATTCAGGTTACCCATTTGCAATACTTCATATACAATACCCTGTCCGGCTACTGAGGCATCGCCATGGATAAGGATCGGTAAAATTTTATCAAAATCACTTTTGTACAAGGTGTCGGCTTTGGCCCGCGTAAAGCCTTCCACAACAGGATTAACAGCTTCAAGATGAGATGGGTTCGGGGTCAACTGCAAATTAATGACTTTCTGATCGAGCGTTAATACATCACTTTTAAAACCCAGATGATACTTAACATCGCCACTGCCCATGGTGGTATCTGTGGGTACATTTCCTTCAAATTCTGTAAATATCTGTTCGTATGTTTTTTGCAATATGTTGGCCAGAATATTCAGTCGACCGCGGTGGGCCATACCCATCACTACTTCTTTCACATCATGATTGGCAGCTTCGGTTATAATGGCATCCAATGCCGCAATAGTACTTTCTCCTCCCTCGAGCGAAAATCTTTTTTGCCCGATAAATTTAGTATGCAGAAATTTTTCAAAAATGACACCCTGATTTAATTTCTCCAGGATCCTCTTCTTTTTACTCAGAGTCAGGTCTGTAACCATCGTCTTTTCAAATTCTGTTTCCACCCACTTACAGATCTCTTCATTATTAATATAGGTATATTCGATACCCACTGTGGAGGTATATATTTTTTGCAGATGTGCGATAATATCACTCAGTTTTGTTTCGGGTAAACCAAAGTACTTACCGGATACAAATTCAAGTTCGAGATCCGCTTCGGTGAGTCCAAAATGTTTCAGTTCCAGATGTGCATGCCGGTCCCTTCGTTTTCTGATCGGATTGGTATCGCTGATCAAATGCCCCCGTTTACGGTAGGCCCTGATCAACTGGTAAACAGCAAATTCTTTCAGCATATTCACAGATGTAGCAGAAGCACCGGCAGTTTTTGCTGTGCCATTTGTAGCTGTTTGTCCGTCACCATTGTGAAAGCCGTTGTTATAGGCGAAGTCAAATCCTTCGAAGAATTTTTTCCATTCAGGATCTACGCCTGCCGGATCTTTGACAAAATCTTGATATACTTCCTCAATATAAGAGGGATGCGAACCTGTGACGAACGAAAAATCTTTCATTATTTGCTATATGGTATTATTAAATGTTGAGCCTATCTTTTTTACAAAAAAAATATAAACTCCGCTAAATTATACTATAAAAAATAGATCGCCCTTTTTTTAATGCAAAAAAAATGAAAAAAGGTGAAGCTCCATGCCAGATTTTGCAATAGTACTTTTAAATGAAAGAAAATAACTAAGCTGTCGGCAATTGTAAGCAAGGCTTCACAAAACAGATGCAATGACTAATCCGGCAAACAGGCGGTTGAGATTGCCGGTTGTTTTGATCTTATTTTAAATGCTGCTGTATTACTTTTTTGCTGAATGCCATCACACTGTGTCGTACGATCAGTTTCTTAAAAACAGCTCAGATCCGCGATTGGCCTGTTGTTGCCAACGCACGATGTAAACACCCTGTGGTAATGACCTCAGGTCGATCGTAGTGCTACTTTCGGAAAGACTTTTTGAAAGACAAAGCTGTCCGGCAGTATTTAAGATCTGTATTTCACATTTAGCTTCTTTATGCAGCAGTTGTACTGTTAGTTCATTTTCAGAATGTTGCAAAATAACCAATTGTTTTGTGTCGTGCCCGGTTTCTGAAGTTGAAGCAGGCGTACATCCTGTGCCCCCTGGCAGATTTGTATAAAGGTAGTTAATTCCATTTACGAGTGCAGCACCCTGAAAAAAAGAAGGAGGCCCGACACTTGAATCCACAATTGTCGCTCCGCTTTCATAAAATAATTTACCGGTCTGCCGGAAGTTCATATCTACTGTACTGCCTGCTTTGGCATATACAAAGGCATATCCATAACTCATTGCTGAATCAAATTTAAGCGTCGCACCGGCTTCCAGTAACAGGGTATCCATGGTACTGCTTTCAGCATACGATAAAGTAGCCCCGGCGCAAACCAAATAGGTTTTGAAATTACCGGCACCTATTCCTACGGTTGTGTTGGAACTTACGATGATGGTTCCGGCAACCGGAGTGAAATTTATTACCTGTGCTTCCGCTCCGAAGTAAATAAAACATAAAACGGCGATCAATAATTTTTGAATTGTCATATATAAATAATTTTAATGTGCAGTGGTTTAGTTGTTGGGCGTTTACTCTGTAGTTTCACTGGTCTTCTCTTTATGATTGCTTTCCTTTTTGGTAAAAAACAGGAGGGTCTTTTCAGGATTCAAATCGGCGATGAGGGTCTCCCCTTCCTTAACACCCAGATTCAGAATTTCCTCAGCCAGAGGGTCCTCGAGGTATTTTTGAATAGCCCTGTGCAATGGTCTTGCGCCAAACTGCTGATCATATCCTTTTTCAGATAAAAAAGTTTTGGCAGCCTCAGTCAGTTCCAGCTCAAAGCCAAGACTTTGTAAGCGTTTCATTACGTTGAGCATCACCAGATCAATGATCTGATGGATATGTTCCTGTGTCAGTGAATTGAAGATCACCACGTCATCGATCCTGTTTAAAAATTCCGGTGCAAAAGTTCTTTTAAGTGCCTTTTCAATCACCGCCTTGCTGTTGTCGTCTGCATTCACCGTTTTTGAGTTGGTGGCAAAGCCCACTCCATCACCAAAATCTTTTAACTGACGTACACCTATATTGGAGGTCATAATGATAATTGAATTCTTGAAGTCGATCTTGCGGCCCATACCGTCAGTAAGTTGACCGTCATCGAGTACCTGCAACAAAATATTAAAGATATCCGGATGCGCTTTTTCAATTTCATCCAGGAGAATAATACTGTATGGTTTGCGTCTCACTTTCTCGGTCAGTTGGCCACCTTCTTCGTATCCAACATATCCCGGAGGTGCTCCGATGAGCCTGCTCACAGAAAATTTCTCCATGTATTCACTCATATCAATGCGAATCAGGGCATCTTCGCTGTCGAACATATTTCGTGCGAGTGAACGTGCCAGTTCAGTTTTACCAACTCCTGTCGGCCCCAGAAATATAAAGGACCCGATAGGCTTTTTAGGATCTTTCAGCCCCACCCTGTTTCTTTGAATGGCTTTCACCACTTTGGTAATTGCGCCTTCCTGCCCGATCACCACACCTTGCAGATCTTTACCCATATTACGCAGCTTTTCACTTTCAGCAGCCACCATTCTGTTCACCGGTATGCCGGTCCTCATATGAATCACCTCTGCGATCTGCTCTTCAGAAATGGGATAGCGCTTACTTTTTACTTCTTCTTCCCAAGCCACTTTTGCTGCTTCCAGTTCTTCCTGCAATTTCTTTTCATTGTCGCGCAGTGCGGCCGCTTTTTCAAACAACTGGCTTTTGACCACTTTGTTCTTTTCGACTTTGATATCTTCTATTTTTTGTTCCAGTTCCAGAATATTGGCAGGCACATTAATATTTTTCAGATGCACCCTTGCACCGACCTCATCCATGACATCAATCGCTTTATCAGGAAGCAGGCGGTCGGTAATATAGCGGTTGCTCAATTTTACACATGCTTCAATAGCCTCCGGATTGTAACTGACATTATGAAATTCTTCATATTTTGGTTTAAGGTTTTCGAGAATGATGATCGTATCTTCTACACTAGGCGGCTCGATCAGTACTTTTTGAAACCTTCTGTCCAGAGCGCCGTCTTTTTCGATGTGCATTCGGTACTCATCGAGGGTAGAGGCTCCAATGCACTGCAGTTCACCGCGTGCAAGGGCTGGTTTAAAAATATTGGATGCGTCGAGTGAACCGCTTGCTCCACCGGCGCCTACAATCGTATGAATTTCGTCGATAAATAAAATAACGTCACGGTTTTTTTCCAGTTCATTCATGATAGCCTTCATCCTTTCTTCAAATTGCCCGCGGTATTTTGTACCCGCTACCAACGCGGCCAGATCAAGACTGACCACTCTTTTATCAAACAAAACCCGTGATACTTTACGCTGATAAATACGTAAGGCAAGACCTTCTACGATCGCTGTTTTGCCGACACCGGGTTCACCGATCAGGATCGGGTTATTTTTCTTGCGTCGCGACAGGATCTGCGACACCCGTTCGATTTCAGTTTCGCGCCCTACAATGGGATCCAACTGCCCCATCTCAGCGAGACGTGTAATATCACGACCGAAATTGTCAAGCACCGGTGTTTTAGATTTGACTGCTGAAGAGGCCGGTTTGCGTTGATATTGGGTGCGGTCATCTTCGTCGTCGAAGGCCCCCATATCATCTTTCAGTTCATTGGAAATATTAGGTGAGCTGCCGCCCATAACCAGTTCCAGTTCGTTTTTAAACAAATCATAATCAACATTAAACTGATTGAGAATCTGGCAGGCTACATTTTCTTTACTTTTAAGAATGGAAAGAATGAGGTGTTCGCTTTCTGCGAGGAAGCTTTTAAGGGCTTTCGCTTCCAGCACCGTTATTCTGATTACTTTTTCTGCCTGCTTGGTGAGTGGCAGACTATTTACATTTTGAACATTTTTATTCACCCCTTTATTTTTGATGACCTTTTCAAGCTCCCGCCGCAGGTCTATCATATCAACCCGAAGATTTTGAAGAATTCGGATACCAAGCCCCTGTCCATCCCGTATCATCCCCAGTAATAAATGCTCTGTTCCTATAAAATCATTCCCTAATCTTAATGCTTCCTCCCTGCTAAACGAAATGATCTCTTTTACTTTTGCCGAAAATTGTGAATCCATTTTACTATTTTAATTTAACAAATTTAAGAATTATTTTTACTTTTAAAAAATCTAATCTTTACGCGCAATGCAGTACAAAATAAATACCAAAGAGAATTTTGACATTATTGTGCCACAAATGGCTCAATTTGATTCCATAATGGCAGAAGAGTTGTTTCAACACTGCAGCGAACTGCAAAAAAATGACAAAAGTGCGATCATAGATTTTAGCAATGTGCTATCAATGGACAGTGCCATAATTTCCACATTAGAAAAGATGTATACTGCCTTTTATGGGCATCATTTATCCTGTGCGTTTTGTCATCTTCATCAGAATCTCAGGCCTTTATTTTCAGCAGATCTGAATATTGTGCCTACACAGATTGAAGCCATTGACCTGGTAAGTATGGAAGGCCTCGAACGGGAACTACTACGTGATTTCTAAATTGAACTTTCTGCTGAAATCATGTTCAGATAATAGCTGCCTTTAAAACAGCACAAAGACACTTTTTAGTTTGTCTGATCTGATCTACGGAGAAATATTAAAATAGATGGCTGTAAAATCCAGCTTCAGTAAAAAATATATTTTAAGCCGCAACTGCCTGCAGGTTTCAACATTTATTAGATTAGATTTGCCGGCAAAACACACTGATTATGAACAAATTAATTACCTGCTTAATTCTTATCCTGACGTTTTCCGCAGCACATGCGCAATACAAAGAATATGTGGCACGCCAATACGGATTAAAGCTGGACACGGCTTCCAATCAGGCCCCGGAACCATTCAATAATAAAATAAAGCAGGCCGCCCTGGCAGACAATGGTAAAATAAAAATTTATGTTTCTGACGAAAGATATAGCAGTACCCATTCAAATGCCGTTACGGGAGGACAAGTGAGTAACAGCCGACGAAGAGTGGTAGAGTATATACTTACCGAAGACAATAAGCTCATCAAACTAAATTACAAACATCTCCGCAAGCTGATCAAACCCGGTGATCAGGGTTTTTCTTACTTGAGAAAGGCAGGCAAACAACGTTATATAAAGTATTTGGCAATTGGAGGAGCTGCGGCCGGTATTGCCTATATGGCAAGAAACATTGGAAGCAGCAGTCCGCTTATTTTCAACAAAAGTTCTACAGGGCGCGATGGCTTGATCGGATCCGTTGTGGTAATCTATTCTACGGTTAGTTTTGCCATTTCAAGAATAAAAAACAGGATGTTATTATATGATGCAGTGGCCCATTACAATCATGCTGAAAAATTAAAAAAGTAAAAGGGCTTTAGTGATTTGTGTCTGTCAAACATTCAAGCAGCACAAAAACTATCAAGTATATGTACACGTTTCAGGTGTGACAAGGAGTACTATTTCCCGGGTCTTTATATTCAGGTTAAACTCTCCATTTTGCCTCGCGGCACTGAATTATTTAGCTCTGCGCTCTTTTTCTTCATGCTCCTCATATTTTTCTATTTCTTTCAGGATTTTGCCTGTGCGGTCAATGAGGAAATTTTCACCTTTGAAAGAAATCACGGCATGATTATCTTTGGTAAAAGCAGCAGCAGCATCGTACTGCAACGCAATCACCGTCTGACCTTTTTCGGAAATATATCCAAATTTTCCATTTTCGGAAACCGCTGCCAGCCCCATTGAAAAATCATGCGCATTGTCGTATTTTAAGGGAATCACCACTTCGCCCCTAAGGTTAATAAAGCCCCATTTGCCGGATTTTTGCACACGGGCCATGGTGCCTGTAAAACTATATGCTTCATCATAAATGGGTTGTATTACCCACTCGGCCTTCTGATTGATGTAACCATATTTCCCCCCAAATTTCACGCAGGCAAGGCCACCAAAAAACATACCGGCATCGTCATATTGCAGTGGGATAAATTCTTTGCCTGCACTGTTGATATATCCTCTTTTATTTCCGGAAACAACGATCGCAAGGCCATCTTTAAATTCGCTGCCAGCTTCGTACGTAGGGTTAACCACAATTTCATTTTGATTATTTTTGTAGCCTACTTTCCCATGCTGATAAAATCGCACCAGGTCCTGGGCATGACCACAAATTGCAATACTGACAAATGCCAGAAACAGGAATCGCTTTTTCATAAAATAGTTTTATTTGTTTAAAAGACAGCAAAATAGCACAAATACGTTTGTAAAAATAGCAATATTTAAAAAAAGAGTCGAGAATACTCTTTTATTTATTTGAAGATTGCACAATTGTGAAGTATTTTTGTAGGATATATTCGCTTAGTTATGCTGCTACTGGAAATTCAGAATACCCCATTTAATTTCGCCCCGGTTTTTATTCAGCTTATATTAGCTGTGGCCTTTGTGGCTGTTATGATGGCTGCTACCCATTTGCTGGGACCGAAAAGGAAAACCACCGATAAACTGGAGAACTTTGAGTGTGGAATTGAGCAGGAAGGGAATGCGAGACAGCCGCTGGCAGTAAAGTACTTTCTCGTAGCGATCCTTTTTGTACTTTTTGATGTTGAAGTGATCTTTTTTTACCCATATGCAATTAATTTTAAAGAACTTGGCTGGAACGGATTTGCAGCAGTTGCCATGTTTGTCGGATTTTTTGTACTTGGATTTACCTATATTATCAAAAAAGGTGCGCTGAAGTGGGAAGACTAACACCATTTGATAACTGAAATGTCTGCCGTGTCAGATGAAGATATAATATTCACCCGGGCGGACGAAAAATAAATAAATTAGCAACCTAATTACATAAGAAGAAACATGAGACCAGTTACGCATAATACTAAAGTAAAAATGGTAGAGCCTCCTCAGGGTTTTGCCGGCGAAGGTTTTTTTGCCCTGAAAATGAGTGAAGCCGTGGGGCTTGCCCGCAGCAATTCGATCTGGCCATTACCTTTTGCCACATCATGCTGTGGTATTGAATTTATGGCCACTATGGCAGCGCATTATGACCTGGCCCGGTTTGGCGCCGAACGGCTGAGTTTTAGCCCCAGGCAGTGCGACCTGATCATGGTAATGGGAACCATCGCAAAAAAGATGGCCCCGATTTTACGCCAGGTTTATTTACAAATGGCCGAACCCCGCTGGGTGATGGCCGTTGGCGCCTGTGCCTGCAGCGGTGGCATTTTTGATTCCTATTCCGTTTTGCAAGGCATTGATCAGGTGATACCGGTAGATGTGTATGTTCCGGGCTGCCCACCCAGACCAGAAGGAATCATAGACGGATTTATGAAAATACAGGAACTGATTAAAAGTGAAGATATCAGAAGACGCGAAAGTGACGAATACAAAAGTTTGCTCAACAGCTACGGTATACAATAATAAATTTGAAGATGTCCGCCGCGACGGATGATGATGAGATGATTGAGATAGATGATATTAAAAAAAATAAAAGCGAAATGAGAAAGTAAGCATACAACAACCTACCGATCACAAGAGTTTTTACCCTGAACAGGTCAATATGTTACCTCAAACCCGCAACCGCTAACGTAATACAGAAATGACAAACGAAATCATACAACAAAAACTGACCGAAAAATTTGGAGACCTGGTTTACAATTTCAGTGAGCCTTATGGTATGCTGACTTTTGAAACAGTCACAGAAAATAATTTGAAGGTGCTGACTTACCTGCATGATGATGCGGAAATGGGTTTTACTTTTTTAACTGACCTCACAGCCGTTCATTATCCTGAAAATAAAGAAAAAGAAATTGCAGTGGTTTATATGCTCCAAAATATCAATCTGGGTTTACGGATCCGTTTTAAGGTTTTTGCAGATATCAGCAAACCGGATGTTTATACAGCATCAGGCATTTTTTCGACAGCCAACTGGCTGGAAAGAGAGGCATATGATTTTTTCGGGGTCAATTTTGTTGGCCATCCAAACCTGATCAGAATTATGAATGTAGAAGAAATGGATTATTTTCCCTTGCGAAAAGAATATAAACTGGAGGAACAAACCAGAACGGACAAAGACGATGAGATGTTTGGCAGATAGATGGTTCGCAGAATGCTGAACAGGTGGTCCGGCAAGGACATTTAATTTGAGAAAAATAAAATTACTGGAATAAACAGATGAGTCAAAAACCAAATATACAATTACCGGAAGGATCGCTGGGCAAACAAACCAGCACCCTCAATCTGGGGCCCACACACCCTGCTACTCATGGTGTGTTTCAGAATATTCTGGAAATGGATGGTGAGCGTATTGTAGATGCCGTGCCCACCATCGGTTTTATACACCGTGCCTTTGAAAAGATCGCTGAGAGAAGGCCTTATTATCAGATCACGCCACTCACCGACCGTCTCAATTATTGCTCCTCACCCATCAATAATATGGGTTGGCATATGACCGTAGAAAAACTGATCGTTGCCAAATGGCCGAAACGTGTGGAGTATCTGCGGATTATCATCATGGAGCTTGCCCGTATTGCCGACCATCTGGTGTGCAA
>JADYYU010000125.1 GCA_020853515.1 Chitinophagaceae bacterium
CAAATCATCCCCTTCGGTATTGAAATTTAACACTTTTTTGTTTCTTGAAGGCTTGATCGCATTAAATAATTTCTCGTCCATTTCTTTAAAAGGCAAAATGGCTACGTCCGAATTTTTTGCACCACCGATATGCATATCAATGTTGGCACCATCCTTATAAATCTCAATATCTTTATCTTTTAAGGGTGTACTTGCCAATACCTGTTTGGCAAATGTTTCACCCATTTTTTCGAGTAAAATATTTTTAGTAGCAGAGTAAATGATTTTTGAATTGGCAAATACAGGCTCCTTTTTATAATACGACTTGATATACATTGGAATCAGTGCACTCATCCAGCCATGTACATGTATAATGTCCGGCGGCCAGCCAAATTTCTTAACCGTTTCCAGTGCACCTTTGCAAAAGAAAATGGTGCGCTCGGCATTATCCTTAAAAACGTTGCCGCTTTCGTCATGAAAATTTTGCTTACGCTTAAAAAGATCTTCATTATCCATAAAGTACACCTGCAGCCTTGCGTTTGGCAGCGAAGCCACTTTGATCACCAGTGGATGATCTTCCTTGTCTACATTAATATTGATTCCGGACAACCTCACCACTTCATGCAGTCTGTGCCTTCGTTCATTGATCGATCCAAATCTTGGCATGATGGCCCTGACTTCAAAACCGGTTTCGTTAGATTTCACTGCAAGCATATTTAATATTCTCGCAAACTCAGTCTCTTCATTGTAAGGTGCAAATTCATGCGAAATAAAAAGAACTTTTTTCTTTTGTAGTACAGCCATTCAGGTTATTGTTTTTAATTTAAAATATCCAACAAATAAAATCGATCCGGGGTGCAAAGGTACAAAAAAAATATCAATTTATTATAAATTAGTTTGTTTGTGTTATATATTAGGCGCGATGTATATTATAAAGACACAAAATGAATTAAGGGCTTATTTGACCGGCAAATCGAGTATCGGATTTGTGCCCACTATGGGTGCTTTGCATCAGGGGCATATCGGATTGATCGAAAAATCGATGCAGGAAAACGAGGTGACGGGCTGCAGTATTTTTGTAAACCCTGCACAGTTTAATCACCAAAGTGATTTTGACAAATACCCGGTAAACATCGAAAACGATCTGGAACTTTTGTTGACAGCCGGTTGTGATTTTTTATTTTTACCCACGGTGAACGAAATGTATCCGCATGGATTTCAGTCGCTGCAACATTATGATCTGGGCTATCTAGATTCGGTACTGGAAGGTGAATTCAGGCCAGGGCATTTCAATGGTGTCTGCGCTATTGTGCACAAATTACTGCAGGCCGTGATGCCGCAAAATCTGTATATGGGCGCCAAAGATTTTCAGCAATGCATGGTGATTAAGCGTCTGCTGGAAATCACAGCATTGCCAGTGCAATTGATCATCTGCCCCACTGAACGTGAAGCTGACGGACTGGCAATGAGCTCGCGCAATCTGCGGTTAAGTGCCGAAGGTCGCAGCAGAGCAGCCACCATTTACAAAGGCCTCACACATATCAGGCAACACCAATACAGCGGTTCATTTGCTGCATTGCAAAACGCCTGCATCATGTCATTAGCCACCCAAAATATCGAAACAGAATATCTTGCATTGGCAGATACAGACACGCTGCAACTCTTACCTGATTTTAACGCAGGCAGCAACATGGTAGTGTTGTTTGCAGGCAGACTCGAAGGTGTGCGTCTGATCGATAACCTGACGCTTTAAGGCAGAGGATTCTTCAACAAAACGCTAAGCCAAAAAAATCAATCCTATCGTACATCAAAATTAGCAGCCCCGATTTGTAGCCATGCCATTTAAGCATTGGCTGGTGGCACTCACCACTCAGCGCATTACCTGCAAAATTTTAATGTGACTATAGACATTGAAAGGCTGTATCTGCATGATCCTCAAAAAAAATTTAGCAAAAAAAAATCGCCCACCTGAAGCGGACGATCTTTCAAATTATTTGAACTAAACTTATTTTTTAGCGGCTTTTTTTGCTGGTGCTTTCGCCGGTGTTTCTGTTTCCAGTTCCAGCATGCTTTGCAATTGTCGAACTTGCTTTTTCAAATCATAAATGGTTTGATAAACCTCATCCATTTCACTTCTTGTAGCTACCGGTACATTGGCAAACATTTTTTCTGTTTGCTTTTCGACAGCTTTCTTAATGCGCAGTTGCAATGAACTCACTTCTGCCATCAGTTGACTGTATTCATCTGTTTCAAACAGATCCACATACATTTTATCTGAAGTGTTTAACCATTCCTGATATAATTTGATCATGCTGTTGACATCTTCACCATTTTCAATTTTGTGCATAACTGATTCAGCAATTTTCTCCATTACTTTTGAACCGTTCTGGTAGATCATGTGCTGCAGTTCAGCATTTTTGATATTGTAGATGTTTACATTGTTCATGATCTCTGACCATTCGGCTGCAGTTTTGGTATCATTGCTCGGCGTCATCAGTTTGGCAAAAGGCGACACTGCCTGTTGCATTTGAGCATACATATTATTGTAGTTACCCAGCATAGATGTAAAAGGATTTCCAAACATATTTGGCATTACATTCTGCATACTGCTTTTCATATTACTGAACATTTCCTTCGCTTGCTCACCACCATTTTTCATGGCTTCAGTAAACATTTCTTTCATCTTTGCTGTGTAGTCTTGCGACTGCTGTGGCATAAAAGAAAAGAGCTTGTCCATAAATTCTTTGTATTTGCTCATGTCCATGTTTTTTGCAAACACATCCATATTAAAAGTTTTGTCATTGATCGATTTCATCATCGGCATCCACATTTCATAGAACTTTGAAAAGCCGTCGGTCATATTAAACATTCCTTTGTAAGAATCCATCAGCGTACCTTCCTGAAAGTTTTTTGTAAACTCACTGTAATTATTATTCAGAATACTTTGAAACTGGTTATAAAATGCTTTCGCCTGTTCTGTGGCTTTATCCATATTTTCCTGAACAGATGAAGGATTCATCATGCCGGCAAATTGTTGCATTGGATTTTGCGCAAACATATTCGTCATATTTTGAAATGGATTTTGATTCCATGAACTCATCATTTGTTGAAACGGGTTTTCACCTTTGGTGAATCCGCCCAGCAAATTTTTATTCATTTCTGTCATTTGTTTAGTCCAGCTATTTTGCTGATTAAACCAATTAGTAAAGAATTCATTGGCCTTTTCGCTGGTATTCTTTACTTCTTCTTTTGCAGTATTTGCAGTACCAGTTACTTTATCAAGTGTTTCTATGGTTGCATTCACCGACTTTTTGTAAAATTCGGTGCTTTTATCGATCGTATCATTGATCAGCGTATTGCCGTTTGTCATTTTCTTTGTATTTTCAACTAAGGTATCCACTACCTGTTGTTGAGTTTCCAGCATGTTTTCAAAAAAATTTTTTGAAGAGTTTGTTTTGTTTGCCATTTTTGTATTTATTTGCAGAGTTTGAAATATTTTTTTGTTTTAAAACCACAAATTTCTTTCTGATTTCGGGCGCAAAGGTACTATTTTTCTGCTTGCAGGAATTGTGACTCTTGTTATTAAATTGTAATATAAATTAAATTGATATGTTAAAAGTAGGAGACAAATTTGAGCATGAGTATAGTTACACGCAGGCTCAGGTAAATATGTATGCAGAAGTCAGTGGTGATACCAATCCATTGCATACCAACGAAGAGGCAGGAAAAAACAGTATTTTCGGTCGCTGTATTATTCATGGCTTTTTAGGTGCCAGTGTGTTTACAAAAATATTTGGCGCCTTATGGTATGCTGAGGGACATATTTATATGAAACAGTCTATGATGTGGATGAAACCCATGTTTGTTGATACCAAATATAAAGCCATCATTACGGTTAAAGAAATCTTCGCGGACAAAAACCGCATCTTATACGACTGCGCAGTATTTGATGCTGAAACAGGCGACCAAACCATCGCGGGCGAAGCACTGCTGATGAATAAGAAGCAATACGTTTGGTAGTCAATTATTTATAGTAATTCTGCCGTCTGTTAATGCACCATTTTATTAGCACAACTGCTGCTTGCAAAGGCTTCTGGTTTTGCCTTGAAAGCAAAACCCATGCCCAGAATATATCCGGTTGCTTCACGTAAGGCCTCGTTGCTTTTAAACTGCGGATTGGTATTTATATCGGCATGCACTTCCATGTCAATATCATATTTGATAAACAAGTCGCACAACTGGTAGGCAATATCAATACTTTTAGATACTTCCATCAGCATCCTTTCCTTGATGCGATAGTTGATCAGTGTTTTTTCATTATGTATAAACATAAAACCTCCTTTACCTTCACGTAAAAATACAATTACGGTAGCAAATTCAGTTTCGTCACCTTTCACCTGCGAATCGGTCCCGATGCAAACTTTCAAGCGATTGCCATAAACCATTTCACCGTTGATCGCCTCTTCAACCGATTGCCTGATGGGGGTTAATATCAATTCCCCGTTAAATTTTCTCCATATCATAGTCAATCCTGTTTAAGTGTAATGCTATGACGAACATTTGACCTGACATGTTGGCCCATTCAGCAGTAAAATTTCAACACATACCGCATTTAATAAAAATAGGCATCATACGCTGCTGCACACCCGTCTCACAAAAGCGGGGGCTTTATCGTTCATACTTATCATCATGCTGCGAAAGTTGATCCCTGCTTTCAAAAGAGACCCGCTGTAATCATAGCAATTGTGCAACCACTCAGCGTTTGTATCTGATGATTTTTTGCAAGCGTTTCCAATTCCGGATTCTCGGTACCCGGATTGAAGATAATTCTCTTGGGCTTCAGTGAAATAATAAAGTCATAATATTCCTTTTGCCGTTGAGCATTCAAAAAAATAGTCACTGTATGAACAGGACCATGATTTTGCAGGTTGTTTGTAATTTCGAGGTCATCAATCATTCCGGTTTTTCCGGCCACGGCCTGTAAGGTAAAGCCCTTATTATTAAGAAACTTGGTAGCCATAAAACTCGAGCGGTTCGGATTCGTAGATGCACCTAATATTAAAATAGATTCATTCTGTAACATAAGACATTTTTCTAAATGCACTTTAGACAAAATGCGTGCCAAAAAGAATTATGCACATTTACCCGGAAATTTATATGAATAACTTTCGATGTTCAATTTATTTCAACCGGTATCGAACTTAAAACAAATGGGGATCAGCAATGCAGAACAACGACCGGTAGTTGCGCTGCGCTAATTTATTAAGCAACAAAAAGCAGATTGCAGCTTGAGTATTTGGAGCACTGCAGTTATATTTTACAGGAACAATATTGAAATTTGTACAAAACAACATTCAAAGAAAGCATTGTGATCAGGCCAGTTTAAATTTCTGATGTCGCGCAGGAATTTGAACCGATTTGAAGCCCTTCTTCTCCATTCTCTTTTTAAATGTTTGCTGCACGGCATACTCACCATGCACAATAAATAACTCTTTCACAAGATGATTATCCTGACAGGCTAAAAACTGACAAAGGTCATCGTAATCGCCATGCGCACTCATACTGCGAATAGCACCTATACTGCATTTAACGGCAAACTCCTCCCTGAAAATTTTCACCTCCTTGTCGCCGCGCAATAAGCGCGCTCCCAGAGAATGTGGTTCACAATAACCGGTCATCAGAATTCTGTTGCGCGGATTTTCAATATTATTGGCAATATGATGTTTTACCCTTCCGGCCTCAGCCATACCGGATGCAGAAATAATCACCATTGGTTGTTTTTGACTGTTCAGGTGTTTAGAATCGTTGACATCCTGAATGAACTTGAGCCCTTTAAAATCAAATGGGAATTTATCTGTCTTCATCAGATCCTGTACATGCTTGTTGTAGAGATTAGCATGGCGCTTAATAATTTCGGTGGTCTTGGCAGACAGAGGGCTGTCGACAAAATAAGGCAGATCAGGCAAGCGGCCTTCGAGTTCAAGTTGATTCAGCGCAAATAAAATTTCCTGCGTGCGGCCAACACTAAAGGCAGGCATGATCAGTTTGCCTCTATTTTCAATACAGGTTTCGGTAATATGGTGCAGCAGATCTTCTTTAACCTCCCGGTACTCTTCATGCAGTGAATCACCATATGTGCTCTCGATGATGATATAATCAGCCTGCGGAAAAGTTTCAGGCGAACGCAGAATAACATCACGATACCGGCCTACATCACCACTAAAGGTAATCACTTTTTCAGTTCCATCTTCGCGGATGGTAACATGCACCGCTGCACTACCTAATATATGACCTGCATCGGTAAACTGAAATGAAATATCGTCATCAATTTTACACACTTGCCTGTAATCAACTTTTACAAATAAGGGAAATACATTATTTGCATCCGCAATAGTATAGAGCGGTTTTATATAAGGTAGTCCCTGAACAGCCCTTCTTTTATTTGAAAAAGCGACATCCGCCTCCTGAATAAAAGCAGAATCCTGCAAAAGGACCGTGGTCAGGTCTGCAGTGGCCGGTGTGCAGTAGATATTGCCTTTATATCCTTCTTTAACCAGTTTGGGAAGTAAGCCCGAATGATCGATATGTGCATGTGATAAGATCATATAGGTGATCTCGTTGGGGTCAAAACCAAAGTGTGTGTTCATCTCAAGGGTTTCAGCACCCATACCCTGAAAAAGTCCGCAATCGAGCAAAATTTTCTTGCCATTTTTTAAGTGAATGATATGTTTCGAACCGGTTACGGTCTGCGCAGCCCCATGAAATGAAATGTTCATATTGATATAATTTTAATAAAATACTAACTAATTAATCTATCTTAGCGTCTATTTAGTGTAAATGTATAGATAATTATTTTAGCAAAATTGCCTTTGCTTTTAGTTTTTATGCAAAAGTTTTATTTAATTTGTAACATATATTGCCAAACATGAAGATTTTATTACAACTATTGTTAGCCTTTTCGCTTATCTTTTCTTTAAATTCATGCCAGAAATATAATCAGATTGACAATACACGAACCATCAAAACCCCCTACACCATGTTTATTGGTGCCTATACCGGGGCCGTGTACAAAACAAATGATGCCCTCTACATCAGCACCCTGCATCATATCGACAATGCCGCCATCAGGCAGGTTTTAGTGGCCGATACCAATGTGATGTATGTGAAACAAAATTTTTATTACAGTAAAAATGACGGCGTTTCTTTCAAAGACTCCAAACTGGATGTACTTGATGAGATTGATCCTTTTTACAAATATTTTATCCCAAATCCGGCTGTGTATGACAAAGTGGACAAGAAAGTATATCTCTGCTGCAAAAGCGGTCTGGCAGTGAGTTCAGATTACGGTGCCACTTTCACACCTGAAGCCAACTGGACACCCAGCCCACCTGCCAACAACCTGAATATGAGGTCGCTGACCCAGCTTGATAATGGCACTTTATATCTGATGGGTGACTCCTTAAATCAATATTACAAACAAGGAACCGGCAACTGGACGCTGGTAGCTCCCACCACAGCCTTACCCAAAGACACCAATACATGGTACGTTGAACACTCACACGATACGTTGATCGCTATTGATTTCTCAGGCCGCTATGGTATTTATTATAGTGTCAATCTGGGTGTTGACTGGTTTGCCTGTACCGGGGTTCCAAAAAAGAAAGAAGTCCTGTTTGGTAACCGCGCATTCGGCAGTGACGCATTTTACGTAGGTCTCGACAGCGGTGGTTTGTACCGCTTAAATGGCACTGCTTTTGTTTCTACCGGCAGCGGCATTCCATGGTGGGCAAAAGTTAGCTTTGTTGAAGGTAAACGTATTGTGTATCGCACAGACGTTACTAAATATTATTTATTCTGTGCCACTGATATTGGCTTATATATCAGTGAATCATCGGACGGTAAAGACTGGAAGCTGATAAAAAATGGCACATTCTCCACACTATATTAATGCGTACCTTCGTTTAATTATTTAAATGAAGACCACCTTTTTTCTGACCCTTGTTTTTTCATTTGCGAAACTCTTCGCGGCTGATTCGCTGGTGTTTTTAAAAAAAATCCCGGTAACCGCCCACTTGTTCACCACCGATCCTGTCGGTAACCTCTATTTGGTAAAAGGGAATAATTCGCTGGTTAAATACAATGCAAACGGCGACAGTCTTGCTTTCTTCAACGAAATCAAAAAAGGAAAAATTACGCAGATCGATGCCAGCAATCCCTTGCGGGTACTGGTGTATTTTGCCGATTATGGCAATATTCTGATTTTAGATAATATACTCTCGCTCAAAAGCACGCTCAGGCTCAGTGCGCTCGGTATCATCAATGCCCCCTGTATGGCCAACTCGGCTGACGGCAATATATGGGTTTACGATCCGGCAGGTACCCTAGTAAAAATCAACACAAAACCCGAGATCAGCTTTACCTCGTCTTTGCGGAATGTACTGGATAAGGCCATAGACCCGGTTTATATGACCGAGCAAGACCGTTTTCTCTATATTGTAGACTCCACTGAAGGGGTGAAAAAATTTGATCAGTTTGGCTTATTCAAAACCAGTTTCCCATTCATCACGAAAGAAATTCAGTATTTTAATTCCTATCTGGTTTATTTTTCTGCTCCCTGGCTCATCTCGTACAACACGCTGTCGATGAACGAAAATAAGATACGGCTACCGGGCGAAGAAGATATTCTGAAAGTGAGAGTTGAACGAAATCTGGTTTATATTCAACGCCGTGATTGTATTGATATTTATTCATTACAAGAAGATAATGTTGACTAAATTTGCTGTTTATCCACCAGTGTTGACCAGCATCCGACTTTTTCTGCTTATTTTTTTTCCGCTTAGTTTATTTTCCCAAACCAAAATAAACAACAAAACTGCTGTGGTAAAAATTGAAAAATGGGTGCATATCCGGCAGATCACATTTACAGGAAATACCATTACCAAACAGCATATTGTGCTCAGAGATATGAGTCTCAAAAACGGAGATAGTATACCGGCTGCCGACCTTGATTATGAATTGGAATATAACCGGAAAAGAATCCTCAACCTGCAACTGTTTGCAACAGCCAGCTATTCCAAAACCATCGTGCATCCCGATACGATTGATGTTGAATACAAGGTAACAGAACTGGTTTACTGGCTGGCGAAACCCTTGTTTAGTCTGGCTGACCGCAATGTCAATGTATGGTGGAAAGAACAACATCACCGGCTCAACAGAACCAATATAGGACTTGAATTTACCCGGATTAATTTCAGAGGGCGCAATGAAAAGATCGGCGGCAACATTCAGGGCGGGTATAATAAAAATTTTGAATTCTTTTATCAGATTCCCTATGTCGACAAAGGGCTGAAGCATGGTATGGGGGCTTACTTATCTTACGGCACCGGACGCGAAATCAGCTATGTAACAGACAGCAACAAACTTCGTTTTTTCAGAAGTGAACATTATCCTTACCAGCGCTTTCAGGCTAAACTGGCTTATACATACCGAAATGCTTACGCAGCCATTCACGAGCTTAACTTAAGTTACAACTTTTTTAATATCTCAAGACAACTCTATGACTTAAGTCCCACTTTTATTGGCAGTAAGCGAAGAATCAATTATTTCGAGCTCAATTATATTTTTAAATATAATAATACCGATTTCCGGTTTTACCCCATCAACGGCATCGAGGTCAGGGCCATGGCTACCAAACGGGGTTTGGGTGTAGACAAAGACATTAATCAGTTATTGCTGTACACGGAGTCGTCGTATTACCGAACATTATATCACAACCTCTCCCTATCGCTGGTTTTCCGCGGCAGACTATCATTTCCGCAATCGCAGCCCTACTATTTTAACAGGGCCCTGGGCTTTAAAAATGAGTACGTAAGAGGCTATGAATACTATGTGATCGACGGGAGCCATTATGCGACCTTACGAAGCAATATCAGGCTTAAGATCATGGACAAAATATGGACCCAGCATTTGATCAGGATCAGTGAGCATGTGCCGCTGAAAGTTTACTGTAAAATATTTGACGATGTCGGCTATGTGCCTAATGAACATCCGCTCAACAGTTTTTTAAATAATAAAATGCTGAATGGTTA
>JADYYU010000126.1 GCA_020853515.1 Chitinophagaceae bacterium
CCGTCTAACCATTTCACAAATTCTTTGATGTCGTTTTCAGTAATTTTAAAATCCTGAGGAGCTGCAATAGTGGGATGCGCCTTTACATAGGTAGTGGCATAATCGAAGGCAAACGACTTGCTGATCAGTGTAGAGATAATTCGCAACGACTCTTTTGAGGTTGTTTTCACATCAGGATCAATACCACCGCCATCCATAACAATCCGCCCGTTTTTTGTTTTGAATTTCGTTTTTATAGAATCCGGAATTTCACCCACACTGCCATCTTCGTTTCGATGTGAATAGTCGAGTGCCTGTATGCAGCGGCCACTGGGTGTATAATATTTTGCGGTCGTTACTTTCAGTTTTGCATTGAAAGAAAGTGATCGGGTGGTTTGCACCAGTCCTTTCCCAAAACTGCGCTGACCGACTACCACACCACGATCAAGATCCTGCATGGTACCGGCCACAATTTCGGAGGCTGAAGCTGAATTGCGATTGGTAAGCACCGTAAGTGGCATTTTTTCGTCCCACGGCGAACCGAGGGTTTTGTAATCTTTGTCCCACTCCGCTGATTTGCCTTTGGTGCTCACTACCAGTTGATTGCCATTGATAAATAAGCCACAGACATTAACTGCTTCATCCAGCAGTCCTCCGGGGTTATAACGAAGATCCAGAATCACGCCTTTTGTATTCGGATTGGCCCGTTTGAGGCTATCTAATGCACTTCGCACCATACTGCCACAACGTTCGGTAAATTGAGTCAGCCTAACATAGGCATACTCATTGTTATTGCCAACCATACCTGCATAGGGTACGCTGCTGACATTGATCTCCTCGCGGGTGATGGTTTTCACCGATTCGCTGCCGGTAAACGCATCTCTCACTTTTAGTTTCAATTGTGTACCGGGTGCCCCTTTCAAAAATTTACTGAGATCATCAATTTCTTTGCCCTTGGTACTCCGTCCGTCTATTTCCAGAATGAGATCACCCGCCTTCATGCCGGCTTTAATGATAGGACTGTTTTCGTAAGGTTCGCTGATCGCCAGATAATCATCTTTTATCCGGACCGTGCTGCCGATGCCGCCATACTTACCGGTTGTCTGAAAACGATAATCTTCAATATCTTCTTCTGTAATATAATTGGTATAAGGATCAAGATCTTCCAGCATGGCATCGATACCTTTTTTAACCAGTTTGCCCGGCTGTATGGGATCTACGTAATACGTAGTCAGTTCCTTAAACAACGTGGTAAAAACTTCCAGATTTTTCGAAATTTCGAAATAGGAGTCCGTCTCCTTAGCGTTTACAAAGAGCATGATGACCACACCAAGCCCCAGACCCACTAAGAATTTTTTTGATTGCTGATAAACTGATTTCATTGTTGTAATTGAAAGACGTACGATTATTAAAAAAAGTAAGTGCAAATTATTTAAAAAAGCGACACAAAACCTCAGTTAATTTATACAATGCTGTTAATTTAAATAAAATTACGATCATGGTACCGGATCATAACCGTGGCCGCCCCAGGGCGCGCAGCGCAGGATACGCTTCAATGCCAGCCACAAACCCTTTAACAGCCCATGCCTGACCAGTGCTTCATGTGCGTAGTTTGAACAACTAGGTGTGTACCGGCACTTACTGGCGCCCAATAGGGGTGACAACAATAACTGATAGAGTCTGATCAGGAAAAGAAGGGCAGCCGTGACGATTTTTTTCAATTGAAATTTTGCGCAAATTAGCTAAATTATTCTCTATTTGCCATTTGGATAATATTTTTTAAGGTTTAAACAATAGTATTACTTTTGCCAACCCCATGGAACTGAGCTTTGCCGTTTTCGATCATATACACCTATTGCCCGAAGAATGGCAGCTTTTTGCACAGGACAAAAAAGCCCTGAGTACCGAAAATATCGGTGTGCAGGATTACGCCAACATCGAAAATTTACGCAGTTATTATCTGCTGGTAAAAGAGCGTCAGGAGATCGTATTCATCATTTACTTTCAGTTGCTGTCTGTCAAACCGATTCATTTTAATCTGGGTGAAAAAAAACAGCAACAATTCTGGCTTGACCTGGCTTTAAATATTGTAAAGCCTACCTTGCTGGTGGCAGGCAATTTATTCAGGCACGACGAAAGTTTTTTTAAGTTTTCTGATGTTCGCTTAAGAAAAGAGCAGGAAGCAGACATTTATCAGCAGGCTGTAAATTTTATGGTAAAGCATACCAACGCCTCCGGTATTTTTTTAAAAGATGTGCCTTCCGAAATAGCAGGTCACATCAGTAAGGACCCCAGCTACCATGCCCTGCAGGATGATATTTCGATGGAGATTGTGATACCGGCTCACTGGCATTCACTATGCGATTATGAAAAGGACCTTAAACACAAGTACCTGCAACGCAGCAAAAAAATGCGGAAGTCATTTGCGGACATACAGGCCAGGGAGTTGAACAAGGCTGAGTTGCAGCACTACAGTCAGGATATCTACCGGTTATACCAGCAGGTAACCCGCAAACAGATAGTGAGCATGGGTATGCTGAATGAACATTTTTTTATAGAGTTAAAAAAAGCATTGAAAGATCACTACCGGGTTTGCGGCTTTTTTCTGGACGGTAAACTCATTGCATTTTCCTCCGCAATTCGCCATGAGGGTATTTATGACATGAATTATATTGGTATCGACTATCAGTTTAATCAGTCGCATCATTTATATTTTAATATTTTATTTCACTGCCTGGAAAGCGCCATACTGGCCAAAGCCTCCAAACTGATCTTAGGGCGAACAGCCATCGAAGCGAAAGCCATCATGGGTTGTACGCCCGATTACCGGTTTAGCTTCTACAAATTACGCAATGTGATCGTGAACTGGTTTTACCAGCGAGTCTCAAAGTATTTCAGCGAATCGCAGGGCGACAAGTGGAAAGACCGTCATCCCTTCAAATCAATGGTGTACGAAAATACCTGATTACTGTTTAAATTTCGGATCTACCCTGAACGGAAAATCAATTTCCGTATTGAATTCAAATTTATTGATATCCATGTTGAGTTCGGCCGCACCTTTCACGTCCTGGATATAATATTCGCGGTAAGTAGATAATGTAAAATTATCCTCCTTTTTGTAATTGCTCAGATTGATCAGAATTGAACTGGAAGATACGGGGCGCATGGTGTGCAACTGAATTTGCTTCAGGCTTGAATCCGATTTGTTGTATGAAAGCTGATTGATAAAATCGCTGCCTTTGATAAAAAACGTACTGATACCCGCCAGTTCCTTGATCTCATTTATTTTACCGTCTACAGCAATGGCATTGCCGATAATAATATCCTGCAGGGTGTTAAAATCTACATCAATATTGACGAGCTTTTGCAGGTCGCGGTAACTGTAAAGATAGGCCCGCTTATTAAATTTATCAATCGCCTTTACACTGTCAGGGGTAATAATGGCACGCGCCACTTCTCCTACAATCGGCACCTGCAGACTGGCCCAGATCACTTCATTTTTTTTGAGTCTGAAGTTTACTGTAAAATTCTGCTTCTGCTCAGCCGATTCATAATGCATTTTGGCTTTAAACTGCAGATTTTTGTAATCAATACGCCCGTAATTTATAATTCTTCTGGCCAGGGTGGTATCGAAGGCCGGTACACTCAAGGAATCCTTCTTCACCGCTACGGCAGAGTCAATCTTCACTGGATTATTCTTTTCCTTTTTGACCTCTTTCTTTTCTTCGCGCTTATCTTTCCGCTCTTCCTTTTTTTCATTCTTCACAAAAAAAGGCTTCACAAATTTGCAGCCTGAGCAAAGCAACACCATTGCAAAAAACACACTCATTCTTTTATTCTTC
>JADYYU010000127.1 GCA_020853515.1 Chitinophagaceae bacterium
ATGTAATCTATTTGTTGCGGTTGCATACCCGCATCTTCAAGGGCGTTGTTCATCACCAGTATCACACCAGCTCCTTCAGGATGCGGTGCGGTGATATGATGTGCGTCTGCACTGCAGGCGCTTCCGGCCAGTTCAGCATAAATTTTTGCACCACGCTTTACAGCATGTTCATATTCTTCGAGCACAATAGCACCGCCGCCTTCGCCCAGCACAAAACCATCGCGGTCTTTGTCAAATGGGCGTGATGCCGTTTGAGGGTTCTCATTGTTTTCGCTGAGCGCCTTCATGGCATTAAAGCCGCCTACACCGGGTATGGTTATGGCTGCTTCCGAACCACCGCATACAATAACATCTGCCTTACCCAGCCTTATAAAATGAGAAGCATCGATGATCGCATGCGAGGAAGAAGCGCAGGCACTGACGGTACAATAATTGGGGCCTCTGAATCCATAATTCATTGAGATATGCCCTGCGGCAATATCAGAAATCATTTTGGGTATGAAGAAAGGGTTGAAACGAGGTGTGCCGTCACCGGCAAAAAAACCTTTCATTTCTTCATAAAAAGTTCCGATTCCACCGATACCGGATGCCCAGATTACGCCGACACGATCCTTATTGATACCATCCTGGGTTAGGTTGGCATCGGCGATGGCCTGATTGCTGCTAACGATGGCCAGTTGCGAAAAACGATCTAATTTGCGGGCTTCTTTCCTGTCTAAAAAATCTTCAGGATTAAAGTTTTTCACTTCACATGCAAAGCGTGTCTTAAACTTCGCCGCATCAAAAAGTGTAATATTACCGGCACCGCTCACACCCTGACATAGACCATTCCAGTATTCGTCAATGGTATTGCCTATCGGAGTAAGTGCGCCCAGACCTGTAACAACTACACGTTTCAATTGCATGCCGTAATGTGAGTGATTTTATTATTTAGCGTATTCTTCCAGATAAGATATTGCTTGTCCTACTGTAGAGATATTTTCTGCCTGTTCGTCTGGTATTGAGATATTGAATTCTTTTTCAAATTCCATGATCAATTCTACAGTGTCTAATGAATCTGCGCCGAGGTCGTTTGTAAAACTTGCTTCGTTTACAACTTCTGCTTCGTCAACACCTAATTTGTCAACGATGATTTTTTTAACGCGTGCTGCTATTTCTGACATTTTTTAAATAATTTAGACTGCAAAAATATACTTTTAGTTCAAATCTTCAACTATTATTGGCACTTTGTTCATAAACTATCGAAAATAGTTTTTTCGGGGTCGCCATTAATTACTTTCGAATCTTTCTGAAAACCCATGGGGCCACCGCATGCGGGTTTATCCACAGCCCTTTTTTGGCATTCCTAGCTTTATTTTCGGCTATGGCAAATCGCTGATCATTTGAGTATTTTTTATAGTGCCATGCCAGTCCCTGGCTGACCATAGTCAGATTTATATATTCATCACCCACATACAAATGTCCCAGAATCCGTTTATTTCTATCCAGTTTTTCGTAAATTACTTTCACTTCCCTGCCAAAAATACGGGTAGCCAATGCCTGCTTTGACACCTGACCAAAATCCTGCCTTTTCTCGGGTGCATCGATATCTGTCAGCCGCACTTTGTACAGACTATGCCCGTTTACCAGTATTTCAAAGGTGTCACCGTCCAGTATTCTGACAGCCTTGCCGGTCAGCGTGCTTTGTGCAAATGAATTCAAACCCAGCAGCAGACAGGCCAGTAATAGGTGTGCGCGTGAAATTAGTTTACGCCTGTAGATAAGTGTCAGGGTTAGAGATTTGAAATTTTATTTCAGGTCGACAGTTATGACTTTAATTTCTACAGACTGGCCTACTATCGTACCAGTAGACAAAATTTGCCCTACCCCTTGTGCATACCAGGTATCACCTTCCAGGGTAACATTGTTGTTCTGATCTTTGCGTTTGGAATGAATTTTCAACACATTTTTAAATGTAAACCCATCTAAATTATAGACCGGAATTTTGTCCACCATCGTATATTCATAAGTATCTGTACCGTTTACGGCACCTACCCATGTATCGCCGATATTTTTATCCGCATCTATTAAATTTGTTTCGGTCATATTTGCGGCAGCGGTCAGCACAATATAGTATTTGTTTCCGTCCTGCCTGAAATATTGATGCCCTTCCACTTCTGAGTTAAAGACCCTATAGGCCTTTCCATTGATCGTTGAGTCATAATCGAGCCTGGTTACATTGTAAGTGGAGTGAATGACCCCGTTCAGCGAGCGCTGATAGGTCCATTTCGACCCCGGCACTTTAGGTTGATAGGTCAGCGAATCTTTGCTGTTATTGGTATTCACCGATTCAATGGTCTTCTTTTTGTTACATGAAATCAGGATAGAACAGGTGCAGATTACAAGGAAAAAATATTTCATAGTTTATAAATTTGAAAACGAATGTAATCACTTAAAAACCAAATTCCAAAAAACTCACCTAAAATACGGCGTTCAACCACCGGTACGTACATGGCAATCAAAAGATCGCAGGCTGTGAAAGGATCAACAACCTTTGCTGAACGGGGTATCTGCCACCCGGATCTAATCCTTCCATACAGCAGTTCCTTCACTGCAATTAGCGCAGATATCAATATTCTTGCGACCGCTGAGTAATTTTTTTCGGAACGAGCGATAAGCCTCGCTGCTCCAGACTTCTTTAAAACTTTCTTTTTTCAGATCGCCCAGCCTGTAATCGGCATCTTTATCAAAGCAGCAGGGAACTACCAGTCCATCCCAACTGATCACGCAGGCATGCCATAGTTTCCAGCAGTGATTGTCGAGGGCATTTTTTATGACATACTTACCATTGACATCCTTTTTGTAACGCGAGTATTTTTCAATTGTCGGAATCAATGGATTCCCGTTTTCATAATCGTAGATCTGTGCTGTTTTAAATCGCACATCATCTACCCCTATTTCAGCAGCCAGCTTTTTAATATCTTCAATCTGATGTTCGTTGGGTTTCACCACCAGAAATTGAAAAAATACATAAGGTGTCTTGGACTTGAGCTCCTTTTTCCACTTTACAATATTCCGCGCTCCTTCCAGCACTTTCTCCAGTTTGCCTCCGATGCGGTATTGCTGGTAAACATCCTGGGTAGTGCCGTCGATAGAAATGATCAATCTGTCAAGCCCGCTTTCGATGGTACGCCGGGCATTGGCATCATTCAGATAGTGAGCATTGGTGCTGGTGGCCGTATAGATCTTTTTTTGAGTCGCAAATTTCACCATATCCAGAAAGTCAGGATTCAGGTAAGGCTCACCCTGAAAATAAAAGATCAGGTACATCATTTCCTGGTGGATCTCTTCAATGGTTTTAGTAAAAAAATCTTTCTCCAGCATGCCAATGGGACGCGTAAAAGCACGCAAACCACTGGGACATTCGGGGCACCGGAGATTACAGGAGGTAGTGGGCTCAAACGAAATCGAAAATGGCAGCCCCCACTGTACCGGCTTCTGCGTCCATTTTGTAATATAAAAACTGCTCAGCACTTTCAGTCCGTTCACAAACCTGCGCAGTGTAAGTTTGCTTAAAAAATTGAGACTGTCCTGGTAATTAAAATCGGGCATAGGGAGTTGCAAATATAGCGGTTAGTTTGCATAGCAGCCTGAATCCTTAAAGGTTTTTAAAGTGAGCTCATTGGGCATTGGTCGCAACCACACATCCACTATTTCTACCATTAGCACATTTTTAAGATCCTTACATCCGAATGTATCCTACTTTTGGCTGATAATCCGCAGCTATGCAAAAATTTCTCCTCGCTCTCTTTTTAATCTCTTTGAGCTGCCTCAGTGTGCAGGCACAAAAGAAAACCGTTACAGGCACTGTTCGCGATACCTTTAATGTAAAATCGGTGGTATTTGCTTCGGTGTCGCTGATCCGCAAATCAGATTCTATATTAATCAGCCACACCCGTTCAGACCAGCAGGGCAAATTCGTCCTAACCAGTCAGGATACAGGACGTTTTATTGTCCTGATCGCACATGGTTCTTTTGCAGACTATGTAGATGATATTGACCTGAAAGAAGGTGATACGCAAAAAGATCTGGGTTCGATCGGGTTGATACAACGCACTCAGATGCTAAAGGAAGTGATCATCAAAAATGCCGCTTCTATAAAAATAAAAGGCGATACCCTTGAATATCTGGCCGACAGCTTTAAAGTAAAACAGGGTGCTATGGTGGAAGACCTGCTGAAAGTGTTGCCGGGTATTCAGATCAATAAAAAAGGTGAGATCACCGCCATGGGTGAAAAAGTGGAAAAAGTACTGGTGGACGGAGAGGAATTTTTCGGCGACGACCCGACCATTGCTACCCAAAATATACAATCGAAAGTGGTAGAGAAGGTACAGGTATTTGACAAGAAAAGCGACCAGGCACAGTTTACAGGATTTGACGACGGACAGGAACAAAAAACCATTAACCTGAAACTGAAAGACAATATGAACCATGGAGAATTTGGAAAGGTAGAACTGGGTGGTGGCTGGAAGGACCGCTGGCAAAATCAGGCCATGGTCAATTCTTTTAAAGACAAAAGGCAAATGAGTGTATATGGTTTGATGAGTAGCAACGGCAAAACCGGTCTGGGCTGGGAAGATAAAAATACCTATGCCAGCGATGGCAGCGGCGGCGGTATGCAAATGGATGAAGACGGTGCATTTATGTGGAACTTCAGCGGGGATGAAGATGAAGGTGACGGCTTCGGACGTGGTGGCATACCGGAAGGTTTTACAAAAGCATGGGTCGGCGGAGCACATTATGCCAATAAATGGAATGATGGCAAGCAGCATCTGAATGCCAATTATTCTTTTGGCAGAATTAACCGCACCAAAAGAGAAACTTCATACCGTGAAAATATTCTACCTACCGGTAAATATTATACTATTGACACCTCCTCCTCCTTCAGCAGTCGTAATACGCACCGCATTTCCAGCAAATTTACCTGGATGATCGACAGCAGCCTGACACTGGTTTACAACCTCAACAGCCGTATTGCATTTAACGAAAGTCTATCCTCCAACAATACGGCCAACCAATCAGCCACTGAAGTACCGATCAACAGCAGCAACAGGGACATTGATAATAATTCCACTACTACACGGGTTTCAAATACGATTACCCTCAACAAAAAATTTAAGAAAACAGGGCGAACTGCCTCATTAAATGTATCACAAACCTACAATAATAGTGATGGCGAGGGCATGCAAACAGGCTACAACGATTATAATATCGGCGGTGCCAATACCCATGAAGTACTGGATCAGAAAAAAGATCAGAAACAGCTCAAAAATAATTATAGTGCAGACCTGACTTATACTGAACCCTTGTCCAAAAAATTCCTGTTGAAAACATCGTATGGCTATGCAGCAGACGCTTCGCTCTCAGATAACAAAACCCTTGTAAAACCTTCTGCTGTTGAAGATTATTCAAAAAGGATCGACTCTTTAAGCAGCGAATTCGACTCAAAAGTGTACAGTCATACCGTCGGTGCAGAACTTAAATTCAACGAAAAAAAATACAATATTACTGCGGGCGCAAAAGCGCGTTATTCAATGTTTCATCAGGATGATCTGGTAAGAAATAAAAATTACGATTACAACCGTATCAATCTGTTCCCCACCCTGCGGTTTAACTACAAATTTGACCAGTTCAGAAGATTTAACTTCTCTTATAACGGCTCTACCAGACAACCCAGCATTACTCAGTTGCAGCCCGTGCAGGACAACAGCAATCCATTGGAAGTATATATCGGCAACCCCGATTTGAAAATCGGCTACACACAGAATTTTAATATTGGGTACTTCAGCTATAAAGTGCTATCTGCCCGCAGCCTCTATGCCGGCGCTACTTTTAGCAACAGCTTCAATAATATAGCGCTCAACCGAACGATTGACGAACGCGGCCGTTCGGTTAATCAGTATGTGAATCTGAACGGCGGATATAACGCCAACTTGTACGCCGGTATTGGCACTAAAATTCCGAAAACACCGCTGGAAGGCAAGTTGAACATCGGAGGCAATTATGCCCATACGCCCAGTATTACCAATTACATCACAGGTTTTACCAACTCACTTAGCTTCAGTCTGACTCCGGGTCTGACCTATAGTAAAGAAGAAAAGTTTTTCACTTCGATCGATCTGGGAACTGTTTTCTCTAATACTACCAATACAATTCAAACCTCACGTAATATCCGTTACTTTTCCTTTACGCCTTCTGCTTCTGTGGAAATATACCTGCCGCATGATTTTGAATTTGGCACTGACGCCGATTATCAGTACACACCACCTGTAGCGCCTTACAACAACAGCTTTAGCCGTCTGATCTGGAATTCATATATCAGTTACAAGCTTTTACCCAAGAAAAACCTGGAGCTGAAAGCCTCCGTAAACGACATGCTGAATCAAAACAAAGGATATGAAAGAACCACCACTAACAATACCAACACCGAACGCTACTTTCAAACACTTGGCCGATATTGGATGCTGGGTGCGGTGTGGAACTTCAGTACCGGTCCGATGGCCCAAAGCCAGGCAGGACCCAAAACCAAAGGTCCACGTATGAGAGGCGGTGGCGGAAGACGCAGAATGCAACACTAATTGATTATCTTCAAACTTATTTCAATATATGAAATCAACTTCTTTTTTACTGATACTGATCCTTCTGATCAATAAAGGTTTTGCACAAAATGCAGCACCGCCTGCCATTACTTTCAAAGGCAAAATTACCTTTGAGCGCAAGCTGAATCAGCACAAGCAAATGGATGAAATGATGAAAGGCCGCGGTGGTAATAATGCCATGGCAGACAATTTGAAAAAAAACATCCCAAAGTACAAGTCCGATATCTTTGAACTGATTTTTACCGAAAATGAAAGCATTTATAAGCCTGCAAAAGATGGCATTTCGGAAAGCAAAATGATGTTTGGTGGCATTCCGGCCGAAAAAAATGTGATCTACAATAACTATGTGTCAGATACTGCCATTGCTCAAAAAAATATTTTTGAAAAAACGTATCTCATCAAAGATTCACTGAAAAAATATAACTGGAAAATCACAGAAGACTTTCGAAAAATTGCCGGATTCAATTGCCGCCGGGCCGAAACGGTCATCATGGATTCTGTTTATGTAGTTGCCTTTTACACGGACGCCATTTTGGCTGATGGGGGACCTGAAGGCTTTAATGGCTTGCCGGGTATGATACTCGGAATTGTAATGCCAAGGCTGAACATTACTTATTTTGCCACCAAAGTAGACAATTTTGTAGCCTACGAAAAAGAGATTGTGGCTCCTGCAAAGGGAGAAAAAAAGAATTATGCGCAAATGACCGTCAGCCTGAAAGAAAGCCTCAAGCAATGGGGCGATTATGTACAACGCATCATGTGGTTTACCGATTTGTAGTTATTTTCGCTGATTACTTTCAATTTTATTTCGCAGGCTGTATTGAACTCAATACTCAAGTATGAAGTAACTGTGCCGAAAAAAAAGGTTCTGATTCAACATCCTGCAGCTTCCAAAAAAGCTTGTTAGCAACTTTTTTTATTACAAAAGCCCCCAAAAAGCGGCTTAATTTGATAAAAACTGCGGAAAACACAACATTTTTTTCGGTGAAACAGAATATTAGAGTAATTTAGTCCCTCAAATCATTTCAACATGCGCTCAATGCTACAAAACTTATTTGCAAAAAATGCATTTTACTTTCTTCTGGCTGCTTTTTTACTGTTAGCCGGCCAGTCAAATGCACAGGTTTTTTGGACTGAAAACTTTTCAGCCCCTTCCTGGACTTTGAACGTGCCTACCGGTATCAATGACCTTGATGCCAATTACTTTGACATTTCTGACGCGGAAGGCGGTGGCATACCTCCCAACCTGGGCGCACCGGGCAGTTGTGGCGTAGCCTTAAATGGTAACAATACCCTTTTTCTAACAAGTACTTTAGCAGGAGGCGGTGCTGCCTATAATTCAGGCGGTTTTTGCGGTCTGGGAATTTGCGTCACCACCAACAAGCGTGCTGAATCACCAACGATCAACTGTAGCGGCAAGATCAATATTACTCTTGACTTCAATTACATCGAAAATGGCGATGGTTTGCTCGATGACGCGGTACTCTACTACTACGACGGCCTTACCTGGACTGTGATCGGAAATATGCCTAAAACATTGACCGGATGTGGATTTCAGGGCTTATGGACCTCATACTCTGTTATGCTGCCGGCCACCGCCAACAATAACCCCAATGTAAAAATCGGTTTTGGCTGGACCAATAATGACGACGGACTCGGCACCGACCCTTCCTTTGCCGTAGACGACATTACACTCAGCGCTCCTGTAGGTGGAGGATTAAGCACTGATGCGTTGGCGCAATTAAACTATTGCTCATGCGACAATCTGAATGTAGGATTTTTCACCAATGCGGCCATTGCTGCAGGCAACGTGTATACAGCACAATTATCGGACGCCTTTGGCAACTTTGCAGCTCCGGTAACAATCGGCACTTTACCCAGCGTAGCCACTTCAGGAAGCATTGCCTGCACTATTCCATGCAATACCCCTAACGGCAGCAATTACAGAATCAGGGTAATCAGTTCCAATCCTCCTATTAACGGGTCTGACAACGGTGCCGATATTACTATCAGTGTAACACCTGCTCCATCCATCAACAACACCACTGTCAATTGCGTTACTACATTAAGTGCTTTGGCAAATGTGCCCGGTGGACCGTTTACCTATTTATGGCAACCGGGTGGTGCAGTCACACAAAATATCAACGCACCCACATCGGGTATTTATACGGTTACAGTATCTAACAATGGCTGTTCAGCTACCTCTACACTTAATGTAGTGGTAACGCAACCGCCCACGGTCACTGCCAATGCCAATCCGGCTTCAGTTTGTCCGGGGGGCACCACCATACTGACTGGCGGGGGCAATGCGGTCAGTTATAGCTGGTCTGGCGGTGTAGTAGATGGTGTAGCTTTTGCACCTGCTGCAACAGGCACTTATACAGTAACCGGTACCAATGCGGCAGGTTGTACAGCAACTTCAACGGTGACAGTTACAGTCAATCCCAATTTGCTGATCACAATCAACGCAACTTCTCCGGGTATATGTCCGGGTGGCGCTGATACCTTAACTGCCAGCGGTGCATCCTCCTACGTATGGCTGCCCGGCGGTCAGACAGGAGCCACACTCATTGTTTCTCCTGTGGTTACAACTACTTACACGGTGACCGGCTCTAACGGCCCTAACTGCTCAGGCACTACCACCTTTACGGTGAATGTAGGTGGCATCCAATCGCTTGTAATTACGATGAGCGGTACACCTTGTAACGATACCCTGACAGCATTGGCAGTCGCTACCGGCGGCGGCGGTGTAGCACCAGGCGACAAATACTATATCACCGATCAGGTACCTTGGGGGCAGCCTGACAATGTAAATCATATGAATGCCATTTTTGGTGCAGGTAACTGGATACAAGCTAATTTCTCAACTCCGGCAGCGACAGTCTATGTACCGGGTACCCAGTTTGTCTATATTGACGGCAGTGACGGTAATGGCACGGCATGTACCAATTATATCAATGCAAATATTGCAGTCATTGAGGCCTGGGTGAATGCAGGCGGAAGGTTATTTTTAAATGCAGCCCCAAATAACGGTGGTAATCAGACATGGGGTTTCGGTGGCACTACGCTTAATTATATAAATCTGATACCGGCAGCCATCAATGCAGTGCCCGGTACTGTGGTTACCAATCTGGCACATCCGATCAACCTTGGACCTTACTTGCCTGTAGATCCGAATGGCTATTATACCGGCAACTACTATGCTCACGCAGATGTAGTCAATGGCGGTACTACTGTGATGCACGATCCGAGCAATCCGGCTATTGCAGTGTGTGCAGAAAAGGTGTGGGGCACCGGCCTTGTATTTTTTGGCGGTATGACCACCACTTTTTATCATAACAATGTAGCACCTCTGGTTAACCAGCATGCTGTGAATATCAGAAGAAATATTATTTTTTATGTAGCAGGATCACCTTTGCCGGCGCCTCCGATCACTTATACATGGCAGCCGGGCAATGTATCCGGACCTATATTGGTACCACCGGCCTCCGGTATTTATACCGTGACAGCCTCTGTGAACGGTTGTACTTCCACCGCTACTTTTAATTTCACCCTCAACACTCCACCGGTCATGACTGCAACTGCTTCTCCTGCCAGTATTTGTCCGGGCGGAAACGTAGTGATGCAGGCTACAGGTGCAACCAGCTATTTATGGCAGCCAGGTGGATTGACAGGACCAACCCAAAA
>JADYYU010000128.1 GCA_020853515.1 Chitinophagaceae bacterium
CGGATGAGCCGGATTATTGACATTTACACCTGGAACCGCATTCGGCACGGGAGGTATCAGATTCTGATAATTTAACTGCACACCACCAAAACCCCAGTTTTGCACACCACCCTGATTGGGCGCTGAATTTAAAAACAAACGTCCACCTGCGTTTACCCAGTTTTGAATCAGGGCGCCGTTCGCGATCATATAATTATTTAATGCCGTCGCATTGAAGTCACTTCCATCAATAAACACAAATTGAGTACCTGGAGCAAAAATGGTTGCAGGTGCAGGTGCGCCGAAACTTCCCTGTATCCAGTTCCCGACACCGAATACCTGATTCATTTCATTCACGTTACTCGGCGAACCCCATGGAGGCGTATTGGTAAGATAGTATTTTAAACCCGGCACCACACCCACGGCAGCACCCTGTACAACAGCAGTCAGCGTATCAACACAGTTACCAGTGGTCTGCACTATGGTTACCTGCGGAGAAGGATTGATCGTAATATTTGCGCCATTGTCACTACCAATAATGAATGGTGAATTACTGATTACACGAATACGATAACCGGTACCATAAGGTGTATTACAGGGAATGACGCAGGGTATTGTGCCATTGGGCGCAACACTCGCCACATTGCCAATATTCGTTGCACCTGCAAAATTGCCTGCCGCATTGGACAACTGTACTAAAAAAATATTGCCTGGATTAAAGACTGCTCCGGCTGAAGTATAGCTGACATTTACAGAATTGCAGGAACAAAATGTGGCTGCCAAAGGCGATGTAGCAATGGTCTGCGCTTTAGTGTCACTATACTTTAATATAGAAATTAAAGTAAAAACAGCCATCCATAATACACTCTTAAAACTAGTTGTAACACTTTTCATAGGTATGTTAAAAATTTATCAATAAAGGTAAATATTATTTTTAAACAAAAAATATTTTTCTTAAAAAAATACGAAAAATCTGTCATAGAATTGTAAAAAAATATTCAGATGAATGACATGAATTCGTCGTCGAACAGAACTAATTAACAGATCAGTTATAAAGGAAGGCACAGTTCATGGAAATCAAAAACAGCTAGTAAATATCAAGCTTGTCAAGCAGGTTTTACCATTATAGATACTTGTCGATCAACATGGTAATCAAAACAACGGGAAGGTAAACAAAAGAAGAAAACATGACCTTTCTGGCCTGTAAATCATCATTGTCGCGTAAAAAATGATAGGAGTTGTACAACATCCAGCAGGCTGCAGCCATCAAGCCGGCTACGGTAATATAACCACCCAGGCCAGCCATCAGCGGCAACATACTGAGCGGAATCAGCACAGCACTGTATAAAACACACTGAAAAGCTGTAAAGTAGCCGATCTTATCTGTACGTGGAAGCATTTTCATACCAGCTTTTGTATAATCTTCGTGAGCGATCCAGGCTATAGACCAGAAATGCGGGAATTGCCAGAAGAATTGTATGATAAACAAGGTCCATGCTGCCAGACTACCGATATGATTTGTGGCAGCCGCCCAACCTATCAGACATGGCAGGGAACCAGGTATCGCGCCAACCAATACGGAAATAGAAGATACTTTTTTTAAAGGCGTGTACACTGCTACATACAGAATATAACTTAAAACCGAAAGCAAGGCGCTGAGCGCATTAAAAAAATAATACAAAATTGAAATGCCGGCAATGAGTGTAACAGCCACGAAGATGACTGCTTCGAAACCGCTCATACGCATATCCGGTAGGGGCCGGTTCATGGTACGCTTCATCACCTTGTCCGACTTTATTTCAAGCAGTTCATTCGATGCATTCGCGGCCGCAGTCACTAATAGTCCGCCCAGAAATAGCAACACCACATTATTGAATGTAACCTTCAGATCAGGTACAATCATGTAGCCAACCACGCTGGAAAATACAACCAGCATACTCAAATTCAGTTTCATCAACTGTTGATAATCCTTCAATTTTTGCATTATCAACGATGGCATACTTATGAGTGATTGTATAATGGTGGTGGAGTTGAGGAATGAAAAAATCTAGTGATGATCGTCAGCCTCGCCTTCACGCAAAGGAACGTTTTGCGGAATGTAATCACCGCCTTCGCCATTGTCTTTGTAATCGTAAGCCCAGCGGTAAACTTCCGGAATCGGACCGTCCCAGTTACCATGACCAGGCAAAATAGGTGTTGTCCATTCCAGTGAGTTTGCTTTCCACGGATTGGGGTCAGTAACTTTTCTGCCCTTCCACACACTTACAAAGTAATTGAATACGAACAATAACTGTGCAAAGAATACAATTATCGCAGCAATAGAGATCATTTGATTTAACTCCCCAAATTGTTTGAAGGATTCCCAGTTCGTGTATTCATAGTAACGGCGAGGCATCCCCGAAACTCCTTCATAGTGCATTGGCCAAAAGATCACATACGCACCTATGAAAGTCAGAAAGAAGTGAATATAACCCAGGGTATTATTCATAAAACGGCCGTACATTTTCGGAAACCAATGATAAACGCCCGCAAACATCCCAAAGAATGCTGAGATACCCATTACAATATGGAAGTGAGCAACCACAAAATAAGTATCATGCAGGTGAATGTCGAGGGCAGAGTTACCTAAGAACAGTCCGGTTAAACCACCAGAAATAAATAAGGAAACAAATCCAATGGCAAACATCATTGCAGGTGTAAATCGAATATTGCCGCGGAAAATGGTCGTTAACCAGTTAAATACCTTTACAGCAGATGGAATTGCGATCAACAGTGTTAAGAGTACGAATACTCCCCCCAGAAAAGGACTCATACCGGTAACAAACATATGGTGTGCCCACACGAGGAAGGCCAGCACGGTAATACCGATGAGTGACAAGATCATTGCAAAATACCCGAATATCGGTTTGCGTGAATGGGTAGACAAAACTTCTGATGCGATACCCATGGCAGGCAACATGATGATATAAACCTCCGGATGACCCAGAAACCGGAATAAATGCTGATACAGAATAGCCGAGCCACCAACATTTGGCAACGCTTTACCTGCAATAAATATTTCTGAAAGATAAAAGCTGGTACCTGCATGACGATCAAATAAAAGCAATACCGCTGCAGACAAAAGAACAGGAAATGATAATACGCCTAATACTGCAGTAAATAGAAATGCCCAGATTGTTAATGGCATACGGGTCATGCTCATACCCTTAGTACGCATATTGAGTACAGTAACGATATAATTCAGTCCACCCAGCAGTGAAGATACCACAAACAAGGCCATACTTACCAACCAAAGATCCATTCCTAATCCCGAACCGATAGACGCCTCCTTGAGCGCACTTAAAGGTGGATAGGTCGTCCATCCGCCTGATGCCGGACCAGTAGTTACAAAGAGTGATGAAAACATAATCACGCTTGCAATCGCAAAAAACCAGAAACTCAGCATATTCAGAAAGGGGGATGCCATATCTCTGGCACCTATCTGCAGCGGTATCAGAAAATTACTGAAAGTACCACTCAGACCAGCGGTCAATACAAAAAATACCAGTACTGTACCATGAATCGTTACCAGCCCATAATACATTTCCGGATCCAGTTTGCCGCCTCTTGCCCATTCGCCCAAAAAGTTTGACAAAATAGCGAAGGTTTTATCAGGAAAACCTAACTGTAAGCGAAAAAATACAGACATTAAGCCACCGGCGATGGCCCAAAACATACCCATCACCAGAAACTGGCGCGATATGATTTTGTGATCCATACTAAATACATATTTAGTAAAAAAGTGCTGCTTATGCTCGTGATGAGCATGTTCATGATGTTCATGTGCATCGTGCGCATGTGAATCATGATGATGTATCTCGTGTTGTGTAGTTGCTTCGTTACTCATTATAATAAAATCTTTATTTGATATTCATTGTTATACTCTTAGCAGAATCTGCTTTCGGACCCTCCGCCTTTGGTGCATCTGCAGCCGGTGTTTCAACTTTTGGTGCTTCAGGCTGATGATTCTGCGCATAATAGGACTGCTGTTTGGCCAGCCAGGCATCATGCTCTTCCTGCGTTTCTACAACAATTACGGCACGCATAGAATAGTGACCTTTACCGCACATCTGATCGCATGATAATTCATAGACAAACTTTTCATTGCCCGTAATTTTCTTCATCTCCTCGGTGGTGATTATCGGGGTAAACCACAGGCGGCTGGTAATACCCGGTACCGCATCCATTTTTAACCTGAAATGAGACAAGCCCACATCATGTATTACGTCCCTTGAACCGATCAGCAGCTCCACCGGTTTGCCCTTTACCAATCGCAATTCTCCGTTTGGCACAATAATATCATCCATATTTTTGGGGTCTTTCCAGTCCAATCCCAGAATATTGTCCTTATCGTTTATATTCGTAAAATATCTTTTACCTAACACACCGTCAGGCCCCGGGTAACGGGAAATCCAGTTGAATTGCTTACCAATAATCTCAATTTGCATCGATCCCTTTGGCGCTTCAGAAGTCATGGTAAACCATGCCTTCAGACCAATAGCCACCAACACTGCCATTGCAATCGCCGGGATGGTTGTCCATACCAGTTCGAGTTTGGTACTATGAGCGAAATGAAATGGCACCTTTTCGCCTTTTCTTTGATATTTGAAGGCAAACCAGAATAACAATATCTGACATAATACAAATACAGCACCGGTTACAGCCAACGTTACCAAAAACATGAAATCGTATTGCTTACCATGGTCTGAAGCTGCTTCAGGGGCCATTAAAGGCATCATATAACGATGACATGCGTAAATGCCTGCAAAAAAAGAAACCATTAATACTAACATTGAATATGCCAATAACTTATTCCTCTTTTTGTCAAAAATTTCTTCTCCTTGTATGCGGGCCACCATTTCGCTTGAGCGCGCCACCTGGTAGAGCACTACGAAAATCAAAGCCACCAACGCTACTAACAATAATCCTGACATATAAATTTCTTTTTAATTAATTTTAGCTAATATGAATAATTGTTTCTTTTAATAATGGGTTGTTTTGAGGTACCAGAGGCGCAGTCGTTAACTTATTGCCTACCAGGTACATTACCAAACCAACAAAACCACATACTATTCCAAACTCAAACCATCCCAGTTTCCAATGTTCCTGCACTGTTGCAGGCATCACCATTTGGTAAAAATCTATCCAGTGACCCACCAATATGATTATCGCAACCAAAGTTACCACAAAATAATTTCTTTTGTTGGGTCGGGGCATCAGAATCAAAATAGGACAAACAAAATTCAGGATAATATTTAACCAGTAAAAAATTCTGTATGGTCCATGCATCCTGGTTTGGAAGTAGATCGTTTCTTCAGGGATATTCGCATACCAGATCAGCATAAATTGCGAAAACCACAGGTAGGTCCAGAAGATGCTGAAAGCAAACATAAACTTACCAAGATCGTGAATATGCTCATTTGAAACAATTTCAAGGTAGCCATGACGTTTAACATATAAAACCCACAACATGATCATACTCATACCACTTACGAATGAACTGGCGAATGTGTACCAGCTAAACATGGTAGAAAACCAATGAGAGTCAAGACTCATGATCCAAAGCCATGGAATTGTGGAGGCCAGAGACAGCGCGAAAACAAAGATGAAACCAGCGGATACATTAAAATTTTGCCAGTAAGTTTTGGTTGTTCCCTTTGGTTCACTGTCCTGACGAATCGATAATTGTCTGATTTTGATGCCAAACCAGCTCCAAAGTACTAACACCAGAATGGTCCAAACTGTAAAAAATGGTTTTGAAAGGAAAAAATTCTTGAGGGAATTTAATGAATTATGGGGATTATAGCCATCCTTCAACCAGGCATAAATATGAAAATTGTCTGTCCACACCAAGGTTAACAGGATAATGCCGGTAATGATTGCAAAAACCCAAACCACGCTTCCGATGGCCTCGGGAATTCTTCTGAAAGCAACGATCCAACCGCCCTGTGCCAATGAAACACCACTCAGAATAAAAACACTTGCCAATGCGATCAGCAAAAAGAAAATACTATTTTGCAATAACACTGCCCAGAATCTGTTCTGGTCAAGCTGACGCATCGGCTCAACCGGATCTTTTGAAAACAGCAAAAATATAACACCGGCTATTAAAGTAATGACACCAATACCCAATAATACCATACTGGTGGTTTTTAGCTTCGCTGGTACTTTAAACTCTTGATTTAACATCTCAAATATTTATTTTATGAATGATCTTTTTTTATTTATGTTCTTTAGCTTCTACTTGCTCTGTGGCGGGCTTTGCATCCACTTTTACAGAATCCTTCGCAACGGCTGTTCCGCTAAGCATTGTAAAAGGTGATCCGCCATTTTCACTCTGAATTTTTTTGATGTAGGCTACCACCTGCCATCTTTGTTTAGTATCTAACTGACTGGCATAGGATCCCATCATATTTTTACCATACACAATCCCGTGATAAATTCTGCCCGGGCTCATAGCCAGATATTTTGCACCGCCTTTTAGATTTGCCGGCATTGCTGCAAATTTACCACTGCTGTATAAAGGACCATTGCCGTCTAATGCAGTACCGTGACAAACGCCGCAATAGATCATGTATAATCTTTTACCTTCTTCTACATCGTTTGCATTCAGCGGTATATTGCAGGTATGAGCATCAGCCTGCAGTGTATCAAACTCCATAATATGATCCGGCAAAGCCTGTTCACGGGCCACCGTGCCACTTACCGGCATTTTATTGTAATGACCGCCTTGTTTGCCGATCTTCAATGTATCATTGTAGTAATCAACAGCCTGCGAATAAACCATATCGGGGGCATACACCCGACCGGGTTTTCGGTTGTATTCGCTACACGACATTACCAGTGCTGTAACGGCCACAAAGAGAATATATAATATACTTTTTTTCATTTTTATTATGCTAATTGTTGTTGAATTTCGTAATCTTCTTTTTTGTCAAATCTTCCGTACCACCAGTCAGATTCTGCAATCTGAATATTTGTCTCATCAGCACCGGTCGATTTCAAAAAAGCTTCCGTTTCTGCTGCATTTGTATCGTTTACTTCAATTACCATCACAAATTTATCGTCCGTTTGTCTTGGATGAAAGATATGTTTTTTTACACCCGGCATAATCTGATTCAGATAACAAAAGGTTAGTACCATGCCTACCGCTGCAAATAACACCGTTAATTCAAACGTAATGGGTATAAAGGCCGGTAACGGGAAGTGCGGCTTACCGCCAAAATTCTGTGGCCAGTCTGTGGTAAAGATCCAGCCCATAAATCCAAGGGCTGTGCTGGTACCGGTAATTCCATAAATAAAGCCTGCAATGTGCAAATCACTCTCTTTCTCGCCTAAAGCTTCATCGAGCCCATGCACAGCAAAAGGGGTAAAAACATCATGAATTTTATATCCGGCACTCCGAACTTTTTTTACAGCAGGAAACAAAACTGCTTCGTCGTCGTATGCTGCTACTGCAAATTTTTTAATACTCATATTTCTTGTTGTTTCAGGTTTTGAATGTATTCTTTAGTTTTTGGAGGTCTGCTTTTCCGTTCACTCTGTTTTGTTTCGGGAGGCTCACCTCAATAATGGTCTTATTTCTATATGACAATTAGTGATGACTCAATTGTTCTTCCAGAAAATGTTCGTCTGCTTTTTCTTCTATTGTATTCATTTTATCTTTAAAATTCTGTCCGCTTGTTTTCAAAATAAACTTGATCTCGGCGATAGCAATAACCGGTGCGTATTTGGCAAAGAGGAAATACATGGTAAAGAACAATCCGAAGGTTCCGAGAAAGAAACCAACTTCGGGCCATGTAGGCACATAATACGACCAGCTTGACGGTAAATAATCACGGTGCAAAGTCATCATGATTACAAACCTTTCAAACCACATACCGATGTTTACCACAATACTCATGAAAAATGTAAACCAGATATTTCTGCGGAGATTTTTAAACCAGAATAACTGAGGTGATACCACGTTACAGGTCATCATAGCCCAATAAGCCCACCAATAGGGTCCTAAAACCCTTAAGCGAAATGCTTCCTGTTCCCACAGCACACCACTGTAAAAGGCAATGAACAACTCGGTCAGATAAGCTACACCAACAATAGAGCCGGTCAGTACAATTACTTTGTTCATGGCTTCAATGTGCCCGATGGTGATATACTCCTGCAGATTCAGTACTTTACGTGTGATCACCAGCAAGGTTTGTACCATGGCAAAACCTGAAAATACCGCACCCGCCACAAAGTATGGAGGAAAGATAGTTGTATGCCAGCCCGGTATGATAGAAGTCGCAAAGTCATAAGATACGATGGTATGTACAGAAAGTACCAGTGGAGTACTCAAACCGGCGAGAACCAGCGACAACATTTCATGACGTTGCCAGTGCTTGGCGCTGCCTGCCCATCCAAATGATGCAAAGCCATAGGCCATCTTTCTGAACTTGGTTTTTGCACGGTCTCTCAGTGTTGCGAAATCAGGCACCAAACCTGAATACCAGAATAACAATGAAACTGTAAAATAAGTTGAGATCGCAAATACGTCCCATAAGAGTGGAGATACAAAGTTTGGCCACAAAGGTCCGCGGGTATTGCCATAAGGCAAAACGAAAAAGGCATTCCACACACGACCCATATGCCAGATCGGGAATTGCCCGGCACACATTACCGCAAATATGGTCATCGCTTCTGCTGCGCGGTTTACACCGGTACGCCAGCCCTGACGAAATAACAGCAAGATCGCAGATATCAGGGTACCCGCATGACCGATACCGATCCACCATACGAAGTTGGTAATATCATATCCCCAGCCGATTGTTCTGTTTAGGCCCCATACACCGGTACCCCAGTAAACTTCCCAGCTCACACAAAAAATGCCAAACAATAAAAGTGAAACTGATAACCAAAACCCGATAGCCCAGAGTTTGGTTGGTTTTCCTTCTATGGGTCTGCAAATATCTTCAGTTACCTGATGATAGCTCTTATTCCCATCTACGAGTGCTTCCCTTATTGTCGATTCGTACTTTAAATGCATATCTTTTTTGTTTTTTTCTCTAAATGGTCTGTCCGACCCTTGTTAGATAAATTTTATTATTTTTAAGCATGTTCTGCATGTGCACCGTGTTTGGCCTTTTCGGGGTCAGCACTTTGCAACACACTTGCATTTCTGATTTTTGATAAATAATTTACATTTGGCAGGGTATGAATCTCTTCCAGTACATGAAATACCCTTTCTTTCTGCTCTTCATATCTTAATTTGTAAATAGCGCTTTCTTTGTCGTTTACATTTCCGAATACAATAGCTTCTGTTGGACAAGCCTGCTGGCAAGCCACTTTTGCTTCGCCATCTTTCATAGTTCTGCCCTGCTTTTTGGCGGTTGCTTTCGCACTTTGCAGTCTTTGAACACAGAAACTGCATTTTTCCATCACCCCACGGCTTCTTACGGTTACATCCGGATTCAGCACCATGCGGGTAATATCATTATTGATATCATCACGTTTGCCATCCTGATAGACATTATCGTCAAAGCAATCCGCTTCATTCCAGTCGCGCCAGTTGAAACGACGAACTTTATAAGGACAGTTATTAGCGCAATATCTGGTACCGATACAACGGTTGTAGGCCATTTGATTGATGCCTTCACTGCTGTGGTTGGTTGCATTTACCGGGCAAACATTTTCACAAGGAGCATTATCGCAATGCTGACAGATCATGGGTTGAAACAGTGTCTGAATAGAATCAGGCTTGGAAGGATCGCCGGCAAAATAACGGTCGATTCTGATCCAGTGCATATCATGTACCATCATGATTTGTTGTTTGCCCACTACCGAAACATTATTCTCAGCCTGACAGGCAATGGTGCATGAACCGCATCCAATACAAGAGTTCAGATCGATACTCATGCCCCATTTCATTCCCAACGACTCATGATTAGGGTATAAGGTTCCATTCTCCCTGTAAGCCTGCTGCCAGTCTTCTTCCGTTTTTGTAGCAGCATGCGCGTCGCCAGCATGGGCTGCAGCAGGTGCCGCATGTTCGCCGCCATGTGCTTCTTCATGCGGATGATCGTAGCTATGCGTAAAATGTTCTAATTCCTCCTTACGTTCGTTATATAATTCGTTTGGATCTTTTTTAAATTCATCAAAGGTGAATTCATGAATAATCGGACGATCATTCTGATAACTATGATGTGTTTGTGTGATGGCCAGAGGATAAGTTGCACCTGTATTGGTCAATTCCACATTATAAGCATAATACATTTGATTGCCATCAGCGGATTTCGCAACCAACGGGTAAACATTTTTACCTGTTGCAGGACTTTTGCCGTTTCCACCGGCTGCAATACCTGCTCCTTTGTCGCGACCGTAGCCTACTGCTACAGCAATCACATCATCATGCATACCAGGCAATACCAATACAGGCAGATCAACGGTTGTATTATTGGCTTTAATTTTAAATACTTTCTTATCGCGGTCAACTTCATTCAGGTCAGTATGTTCTGCACCCATTTTTTTGGCCCTGTTAGGGGAAATCAGAATGTAGTTATCCCAGGTACATTTAGAGATCGGATCAGGCATTTCCTGCAGCCATGGATTATTACTCCATGCACCACCACGGCCTATGCCCACTTTTTCGTAAATCACCAGATCAACCTGCCCTTCAGCGCTTGCCTTCACGGCCGCAACTTTAGCCTGTGCATCAGCGGAATTGCCAGTAAATGCAGCGCCGCTCATAAGCATGGCATCCGGTTCGATCACGCCACTTTGAATGGCTTTGTCAAATGCGGCTGTACCTCCTAATTTAGTGGTCCAGTAATTTTTGACAAAATCATAATGTGAAATATTACTACCACTCCATTTCATTAGTGACTCTTCCCAGGCCCTTGTTTTAAACAGCGGGGAAATGGTAGGTTGCATCATTGAAATATATCCGCTTTGCGGCTCAGCATCTCCCCAGCTTTCCAACCAGTGGTGCGAAGGTGCTGCAATTTTACATTTTTGGGTAGTTTCATCGTTGCGGTCATTAAATGAAACCGAAATTTTAACACTGGCCAGCTTGTCAGCGATTACAGACCCCTGTACATGATCGTACACCGGATTGCAGTCGTAAAACATTACAGCGCCTACCTGTCCACCTTTCAAGGCTTCGGCAAAGGCCGCCATGTCAGCGTCGCTTCCTTTTTTGGTATTGTTGGGTACACCCCATGAGATGGTAGTGCCATAAGCACCAATGGCATTGTTGATAGCGTTTACAATGGTTTGGGTATGCACATCGTTAGTGCCGCACACTACAAGCGCATTGCCTTTATGAGCATTTAAGTCGGCTGCCATTTTCTTAACCGCATTGTTCAGCGTTTCACTGAGGTTCACGGTGCCACCGTTGATAGCATCCAGCAATGCCGAGGCCACCGAGCCATACTGTGAGGGTTTGCAGGTATATCTTTCATCGGCGCTGCTTCCGGTTAAGCTCATCATACCTTCCAGTTGATAATGCTTGCTCATCGCCAGATTTTTGGCACTGATTTTCCTGCCTTTAGCGTATTGCTTCGCATTGATTTCAGGTGAAAGCCAAGTGCCTAAAAAGTCGCAACCCAAACTTACAATAACCTGGGCGTTGTCAAAACGATAGGCTGGTACGGCGCGTTTTCCAAATGAATTGAGATTGGCATCCAGCATACCGCTGTAGGATACCGCATCATATTGAATATGTTTGGCAGCAGGATATTTTTGTGTAAATTGTGAAATGGCTTCTGCAGAGGTGATACTATTCACAGAAGAGGTGATCAGGTAAACAGGGCCGGCAGTTGGCAAGGCATCTGTCATCATTTTATCAATAGCTGACCAGGTTGTTTCCGCTTTATCAATCATTGGAAACTTTATCCGGGCAGCATCGTACAAATTCAGCACAGAGCCCTGAATCCTTGCAGTGGTGGCTCCTTCAGTGAGTTTGCTGTCGGTATTCCCTTCAATTTTGATCGGTCGTCCTTCACGGGTACGTACCAGTACAGGCACGGCCTCGCCGCCATCTGCATAGGTAGAAGCATACATTAAGGGAACGCCCGGGGTTACATTTTCAGGTTTGATGGCATAAGGAATTGCTTTACGCACCTGCGTTTCGCAGCTGGCTGCCAGGGTCGCTGCTGCCGTAGTGAAGCCCAGATATTTCAAGAAATCTCTGCGCGAAGTAGTTGCGTCAGCGATATGACTGATATCACCAAAAGGCAAATCTTCCCGAAATTCGTTGGCTTCAATGGCTTTGAATTCGTCTGAAGGATTTAACTCCTCAAGTCCTTTCCAATATTGTTTTTTACTCATACCTAATATTAATGTTGAATTTTTAATGCTGAATTAATTCACATTCTTCATCTAAAATCCGTTTTTTAATTCTTTAATTTCTTTTAAACAAATTTTAATCTTGTTTCTAATAGTGACATTTCTGACATTCCAAACCACCGATTTCACTCACTTTCACGTCTTCACGCTTCCCTTCTTTAATCTCATTATGATATTTCTGGAAAATCGAATAGTAATTATTATCCGCAAACTGCACCTTGGTATTTCGGTGACAGTTAACGCACCAGCCCATGCTCAAATCGGCAAACTGATACACTTCATCCATCTGCTCAATATTGCCGTGGCAGCGCTGACATTCTACTTTACCCGACACAACATGCAGGGAGTGATTAAAATACACATGGTCAGGCAGATTGTGAATTTTGGTCCACTCGATCGGCGTTGCCATCACTTCGCCGGTAGCGGCGTCGCGTTTATAATCTTTCTTCACTGGATCCCAGCCTGCGTATTTGTACAATTTAGCGATTTCTTTAGTTCCGTCTACCACATTGCCTTCAAGATTTACCAGCGGATTTGCTTCTGCATCACTGTACTCGCCAATTTGTTTGTGACAGTTCATACAAACATTTGATGAAGGGATCATCGCATGACGACTTTTTTCAGCACCAGCATGGCAGTACAGACAGTTGATCTGATTGATACCGGCATGCACTTTATGCGAGTAGAAGATCGGTTGTTTTGGCATGTAGTTTTTCTGACGGCCAAATTCAGAACCTTTAGTGAGCCATACCCCGAAGCCTACAATCAGGATGACTGCAAAAACGGCGATCACCACTTTATTTCTTAAAAATGGCACATCCCTAGGCGAGCGAACGCCTTCTTTTGAATTTGCCGAACGGCTTAAAACTTTATTGACTGAAGTCAGCACCACCACAACCACCAGCATAATGATGGTTAAGATCGCGTACAGCAAGGTGTTATCTGATGAAGCCGGCGCATTGGCAGTTGTACCGCTGTCCTTATCACTCTTCGGTGGTTCAACGCTGTTTACATAAGTGACGATCGCATCAATATCTTCTTCTGACAACTGGGGAAACTGAGTCATGGCAGACTTGTTCCACTTGGCAAAAAGGTCATTGGCGTATTTATCGCCGCTGGCGATCACAGATGCAGAATTGTGTACCCATTTGTACAGCCATTCCTTGCTGGGAACACGACTGTCGGCCCCTTTCAGAGCGGGACCTGTGGCGTCTTTCAGCGGATTGTGACATGAAGCACAATTTGCCTGAAAAAGGGCCTTTCCGTCAGGAGCAGCCACTGCACTGAGTGTTTGCAAAAACAGGAAAGCGATAAGCAGGATATATCTTTTGAAATCTTTTGCCATGCGAGATAGATAACTTAACATCAGTTATATGTAATTTTGTGTTAAAGTTGAAAGTCCGCAAATATAGTAAGGGAATCCTATAAATTATAAACAATTGACAAAAAAATCTTTATCCTTGATTTCAGTGGGTTTCAGCGGGCACTTCTGCTTGCAAAAAGACCGATTAATGATAATTGTCATGAATGTGTAATTTTTTC
>JADYYU010000129.1 GCA_020853515.1 Chitinophagaceae bacterium
CCATCGATTTTCATAAAATGATTGGTAGTGAACGTAAAGAGGCCCGCTTGTTTTTCCTCAAAAAGTACTGGACAGATCAGGTAAAAGATCTACCAAACGTAATCATCAATACCCCATTGAAAAAAGGATATAGCTGCGCGATCGGCAATATTGCCATTGAAGGTAAAAAGCCGGAAGACCTCGACAATTTCTTATTTGACAAACATAAAATTCATACTGTTTCCATTAACTGGGAAAATATTTCAGGAGTCAGAATCACCCCGAATGTGTACACCACCTTAGAAAATCTGGATAAGCTGGCCGAAGGGATCAGGCAGTTTGCCCGGTCTTAATACCATTTCCAGCTATCACTATTATAGCCTTTCGGTCCGCCCAGTTTGGCATAAAAACCAATTTGAGCCAGCGCTTTCGCATAGCCAACTTCAAAGTAAATACCAGCCGTATTGCTTAAAGGAGCTTTCAAACCAAAAACACTTTCCATTGCGATCGGAAAGGCAGAGAAAGCTGCATTCAGGTAATCATTAAATTCATCCACATATTGCTGCTCTTCAGGATCAATCAGGTTGCCACCTAATTTCTGCTCCAGTTTTACTCTGGTATGTGCATATCCCGCACCTAAACCATAATAAATATCCACTTTCTGAGGATTTTTAATGAAATGAAAATTCAATCGTACCATTGCATTGATACTTGAATAATTGAATTTCGTTTCGCTGAATACCTGATTATCGTCCTCATCTGCATAGGTAGCGGTGAATTTAAAATTGCCAAACTCAGCGTTTGAACTCAGACCCAGGCCAACCCGGCCACCGAGCATTCTGTCATACCTGAAATGGAAGGGCCCCAGACCTTTATACTTAAATTCAGTGGTGGCTTCGGCATCTTCGGTAGTCAGCGCAAACTTAAACACCGAACCCATAATTTGCAGCGCACTGGGAAATCCATAACCGATCTGCACCGTACTGGTACCCTTTTGTACGATCTGCGCAGAGACCGTATTTACAAAAAAAGCCAGCATCAGCGCAAAAGTAAAAAATGATTTCATTGATAATTTTTTTTAAAAATAATATTTATAATTAACAGTGCAAATAAAATTTCAAATCAAGTACTTTTGCTTAGCAATGCAAAAGCCCGTTTCCTGTAATTTATGCAGGAATATGAAGGACTTGCAGCAATAAACTAATTACATGATGAGCGAAGAAAAAGCACTGAATTTTCTGGAAGAAATAATTGAAGAAGACCTGAAAAATAGAACCCATCAGGGTAAGGTTCAAACCCGATTTCCACCAGAGCCGAATGGATATTTGCATATTGGTCATGCCAAATCGATCTGTGTTAATTTTGGACTTGCAAAAAAATATCAGGGCCAGTGCAACCTCCGCTTTGACGATACCAACCCCAGCACCGAAGAAACGGAATATGTTGAAAGCATTAAGGCTGATATTAAATGGCTGGGTTTTGATTGGGACCGGGAACTTTACGCTTCTGATTATTTCGAAACGTTATACAACTATGCACTCAATCTCATCGACAAAGGTCTGGCCTATGTTGACCCATCAAGTGCAGAAGAGATGGCGGCCCTGAAGGGGACACCTACAACTCCCGGCACCGACAGTCCTTACAGAAACAGAAGCATTGCAGAAAACAGGCAGCTCTTTGAAGAAATGCGTGCAGGAAAATATGCTGACGGAGCCATGGTGTTGCGCGCAAAAATAGATATGAAGCACGATAATATGCTGATGCGCGATCCGGTGATCTACAGGGTCAAACATGCGCATCATCATCGTACCGGCGATCAGTGGTGTATCTATCCGATGTATGATTTTGCCCACGGCCAAAGCGACAGCATTGAGCAAATTACCCACTCGATCTGTACCATGGAATTTATTCCCCATCGTGAACTGTACGATTGGTTTATTGAAAAACTGGGCATTTTTCCATCCCATCAGTATGAATTTGCCAGAGGGAATGTGAATTATATGGTGACCAGCAAAAGGCGTTTGCTGCAATTGGTGAAGGAGCAGTTTGTTGAAGGATGGGACGATCCGCGGATGCCCACCATCAGTGGCTTGCGGCGCCGGGGCTACACGCCGGGAAGTATTCGTAGTTTTTGGGAAAGTGTCGGTGTGGCCAAACGCGATAATAATATTGATATCAACCTCCTTGAATTTTGTATCCGCGAAGAACTCAACAAAACGGCCCTCCGCAGAATGGCGGTCATAGACCCCATTAAACTGATTATCACCAATCTCGAAGAAGGGCAAAGCATCAGTCTGCCGGCAGAAAATAATCATGAAATGGAAGGTGCCGGCGAAAGAGACATTTCATTCAGCAATGAATTATGGATCGAGCGCGACGACTTTATGGAAAATCCGCCTCCAAAATATTTCCGTTTAGGGCCGGGCCTGAAAGTGCGTTTGAAACATGCCTTCATCATAGAATGCACTCATTTCGAAAAAGACGCCGACGGGCATATCACCACTGTATTTGCAAATTATTTTCCCGATAGCAAAAGCGGCAGCGATACCAGCGGCATTAAAGTAAAAGGCGTGATTCACTGGCTGGATGTAAAAACAGCAAAGCAGGCTGAGGTCAGACTATACGACCGCTTGTTTACCGTAGAAGATCCGGCAAATGAAGAAGGTGACTTTAAAGATTTCATCAATCCGGACAGTCTGACCATAGTCAGCAATGCATGGATAGAGCCGGCCTTACTGGAAGCAGGCATGGAAGATAAGTTTCAGTTTCTGCGTTTAGGGTATTTTTGCAAAGACAAAAATTCCACTGCTGAACATCTTATTTTCAACCGCACTGTGGGCTTAAAAGACTCATGGGCCAAGGAAGTGAAGAAGGGTTAAGGAAGCCTGCAGCAAAACCGCATTGCATAACTTACCTGAATAATAAACAGGTATACTGCCGGTCTTGATATATTTAATATCGATCAATGCAGAGCTATCTTCGTAAAAAAAATTACATTACTTTTATCTCTGCAAAACAG
>JADYYU010000130.1 GCA_020853515.1 Chitinophagaceae bacterium
AATATCTAACTTTGCGCGCATGGAAAACAAAAGAACAGAGATCGCCTCCCTGGGCGAATTCGGACTGATAGACCACCTGACCGAAGAAGTGGAAATTTACAATGCCAGCACTTTGCTCGGCATCGGTGATGACGGGGCGGTTATTGATTCGTTTGGCAAGCAAATGGTGGTCAGTACTGATATGCTGGTAGAAGGGGTGCATTTCGATTTGATGTATGTGCCTTTAAAGCATCTGGGATACAAATCCGTGATCGTGAATCTTTCTGATATTTATGCCATGAATGCGCAGCCTACGCAGATCACGGTAAGTATTGCCATTTCAAACCGCTTTAGTGTGGAGGCCCTGGATGAATTTTACGAAGGCATCAATTTTGCGTGCAAAAAATACGGTGTGGATCTGATCGGAGGAGATACCACCACTTCCACATCCGGGCTGGTGATCAGCATTACCGCTATCGGCGAGGTAGAAGATAATAAATTTGTGACCCGCAAAGGGGCAAAACCCAACGACCTGATTTGTGTGACCGGCAATCTGGGCGCTGCCTACACCGGATTGCTATTGCTTGAACGGGAAAAAAAGATCTATCTGGAAACGCCGGGTGTACAGCCTGACCTTGAAAATCAGTCGTATATTGTAGAGAGGATTTTGAAGCCTGAAGCTAAAAAGGAAATGATCGACTGGTTTAAGGCCAATAGTATTTTGCCTACGGCTATGATAGATATCAGTGACGGGCTGAGTTCAGAATTATTGCATATTTGCAAACAAAGTCAAACAGGCTGTGTGTTGTATGAAGACAAGCTGCCCATACATGAACAAACCCGCCTGAATGCGGACAAATTTAATATCGCAGCCACCACATGCGCACTGAATGGTGGCGAAGATTATGAATTGTTGTTTACGGTAAGTACTGATGAATTTGAAAAAATTTCAAACTGTCCCTTACTGACTGTAATTGGCCATGTAACGGGTGCTGATGAGGGTCAATATCTGATTACGAACGGAAATAATAAGGTAAAATTAACGGCTCAGGGTTGGAATGCGATAAAAAATTAATCGCTAAAATGGGAATTGTTAAAGTATTTTTACTAAGTTTGTTATCCATATTGTATAATTATGAAACAAATTAAAGTCATTTTTGCTACGGTGGTCATGTTTTTCCTGACCTCTACTGCCATCCTTTTTAATGCCTGCAATCAGGATCCGTGCAAAGATATAATCTGCAAAAACAATGGGGTGTGCCGTGACGGCAGTTGTAAATGTGCGTTGGGTTTTGAAGGTCCTTTTTGTGCCACCAAAATGTATGAAAAATTTATCGGAACGTTTGACGGATACTACCGCTGCAATGGTCTGGAACCCAAACTGAGAACCTTGGTTATTACCCCTGAACCGCAGCCTAATCGTGTAGCGATTTACCATTTATTTGAAAACAGCGATGATGTGATGGTAGGTACTATCGACGTAGAAAAAATTGTACTGGACCCGCAAACAGTGGGCAATGTAGTCTATTCGGGCAATGGATATATAGACGGTTTGGATATCACGCTTTTTGTTCAGGAATTGCATCTGGAAGACAGCGTATTTAATACCTGTACGTATAACGGCAACAAATTTGTGAACTAAAAAGATCTGACAAGACAATTAAAATTAATACTAGCGAGATGAAAAAAATATCTTTTTTACCCGGCTTTATCATCCTCATGATGTTTGGTGCGGCTGTTTGGTTTTCCGGTTGTGTGCATGATGCCTGTGTTGCCCGTAATATTCAATGTCAAAACAACGGCACCTGCAGAGACGGCGACTGCCTTTGCCCCTCTGGTTATGAAGGCGACAGTTGTCAGTTTAAAGTCAATGAAAAATTTGAAGGTTGTTATAAGGTGATTCGTACGGGATTTATTAATGATACGATACCGGACGATAATGACGATACGCTTTGTATCCGGGCCAATAAAGGCGCCAGCGACAAATTCGGCATTACCTTTTTCTCAATCCGCGATTCGATTGTGTTCAACTACAAAGGCACGGTGAATGACAATTTTATCACCATTCCGGAGCAGCAAATTTTAGATACCACCAATCAGGTTAACATCCCTTACCTTGTATCAGGCAGTGGCAGTTTAAATGGCGAAGTGGTTACCATTACCCTTCATTCTACCTGGCCCATCGGTAATAAAAAGAAAATTACCTATGCCGGAACCAGATATGAAGAATAATTTTTTTGCGGTTTAGAATTAATTACCTACTTTCGCACTCCTTTTTAAGCAAAAGGGATTCATCAAAAATATTTAGATACTATGAAACGTACATTCCAGCCTCATCGTCGCAGAAGAAAATCAGTTCACGGATTTCGTGAGCGTATGTCCACACCGAATGGTCGCAGGGTATTAGCTGCCCGTCGTGCCAAAGGACGCAAAAAATTAACTGTTTCTGACGAGAGCCGTTTGAAATAAATAAAACTTTCTCATTATGAGTAAACCTTTCTCACTGTCAAAACACGAAAGGTTGAAGAGCAAAAAACAAATAGATGCGCTTTTCCTTCACGGAGAAGCGTTTTTTATTTTTCCCTTTAAGGTGAAATATCATCTGGATATGAATGCGGAACTGTCCGGCGTTCACTTTGGGATTAGTGTGCCCAAAAGAATCTTTAAAAAGGCTACAGACAGAAATCGGCTGAAAAGACTCAGCCGGGAAGCCTACCGCTTAAATAAAACAGCGCTGAAAGAAATACTGATGCAAAAGCATCTGGCCCTGCAGGTTATGTTTATGTATAGCCATCCGGCTCTGCTGACCTATGCAGAAGTTGAAAAGGGGATGTTGTTGTGTTTAGAAAAGCTGCAAAAGCGGATCAACGCGACTGCATAAACGGATCAATAGAAACTCCTTGTAGCAAAATATCTTTTACGAATGCGTGGTTTCATGCTGTTGATCTCTTTCTGACGATCATCTTCAAACTTTAAAACCTGTTCTGCTTTTTTGATTTCCAGTTCTTTGGCATCTTTGTCCATCATCAGAGCCAGTTCCTCTTCCACGGTGGTATTCACATTTTCCACAATACGGCCTACTTCGCGCTTTTGGTGCAACACGATGATAGTCGGCACATGGGTAATTTTATAAAATTTATGTTCGTCCTGCAAACTTTGCTTGGCCCTGTTGACACCATATACCTCTACAGCATTCATGCTGATGTGCGCATCGAGCAGCACTTTGTATAATTTTGGCAGCAAATTACGGGTGTCTTCGCACCAGGTGCCCATAAATATCACAAAGCGGTAATTTTTCCAGACAGTACTCAGCTCTTCAATCGCTGCTGCATTAGGCGTGTAAGCTTCAGCACCTTCTTCAAACCAGGAGCACGTGCTTTCCTTCATGATATCCTTAAATGTGAGTTTACCTCTTAATACAGGCTTGTCTGTTTTACGGTCAAGCTCTCTGACATGATCTTGCGCGTCTGCAAACTGCACCGTGAGAATCATGATCAATACAAGAAAAATATTTTTTGTCATTGTGTAATTTTAAACGAAGGAAAGCAAATTTAAGAATAAATATGAGAATTATGTCATTTAACCTAAACTTACTATCTTTATATACCTTAAATCACCCGATCTATGATATTTGCGAAGTGCAGGCCTGAAATCAGTTTTATTTGCATGTCGATTTTGCTTATGTCTTTACTA
>JADYYU010000131.1 GCA_020853515.1 Chitinophagaceae bacterium
ATCACTTCTTCAAAATGCTGATTCATAGTGAAAGTAAATGTGCCTGAACGCAGCACACTTTTCATTGAATGCGAGATCTTTACTTTTTGGGGAAACAACACAAAGCGCGGATCGGGGCAATACCACTGAAGCGGCTCACCCTCATTATACCATGGAAAGATCCCTTGCTGATAGGCATCCCAGACGCTATCGGCCGTAAGTATACCTCCAATACCGATCAGGCCATCTTCGGTGGCTTGTTGTACAGGAGGAAAAATATTGACGAGAGGCATAGAGGGTAAAATCAAATTACAGATGAGTGTTGCAGGGTGCAAAAAGCAATCACACTCATAAGCAAATTTAAAAAAGATCTATTCGTAAAAAACCGTCTTGTAAGGATAACGGATACCATACATTTCACGCACTTTGTCGAGCAGAATTTTTCGCAGTTCCTCCGCATTTTCTTTTTCTGTGGCTGAAATAAAAATGCAGTTGTTTTGCGTTTCACTGTCCCAATGCTTTTTCAATTGTCCCAGCAGTTCGTCCTTCACTTCCTCTTCGAGCCATTGGTCAAATGTATTTTTACGGTACATATCCATTTTATTAAAAATCAGGATCGTCGGTTTATCATCTGCTTTTAATTCATGAAGGGTATTTTTTACCACAGCAATATGATCTTCATACTGAGGATGCGATATATCAACCACATGCAGCAAAATATCGGCTTCCCGCACTTCGTCGAGTGTACTTTTAAAACTCTCTACTAAATGGTGAGGGAGCTTACGAATAAATCCTACAGTGTCGCTCAGCAAAAATGGGGTGCGCTCGAATACCACTTTGCGCGTGGTGGTATCGAGTGTTGCAAATAATTTATTTTCAACAAAAACATCCGATTTGCTGAGCATGGTCATGATGGTTGATTTGCCAACATTGGTATAACCTACCAAAGCGACCCTGATAAATTCGCCCCGTTCCTTCCGCTGCGTTTGCGCTTGTTTATCAAATTCACCCAGACGTTTGCGCAGCAGGGAGATTTTATCTTTTACAATACGACGGTCAGTTTCAATTTCTGTTTCACCCGGACCTCTGCTGCCGATACCGCCTCCCTGACGTTCCAGATGTTTCCACATGCCTTTCAGCCGGGGTAAAATATATTGATACTGCGCCAGCTCAACCTGTACTTTGGCAATCGCGGTCTTGGCACGGGATGCAAAAATATCGAGGATCAGATCGCTTCGATCGATCACTTTTCGTTTCAGCACTTCTTCAATATTTGACAGTTGAGAACCCGTGAGCTCATCATCAAAAATCACCAGGTCAACCTGATGGGTGTCGATATATTTTTTGATTTCTTCCAGCTTACCTTTACCCAGAAAGGTCTTGCTGTCGGGATGATCGAGTTTTTGATAAAATCGTTTCACTTCAAGCGCTCCGGCCGTTTCGGCCAGAAAAGAAAGTTCATCTAAATATTCTGTGATATGTGCCTCCGATTTTCCTTGTGGCAGCCAGCCGGCCAGCAGAGCAAAGGTATCTTCGTTACTTTGTAATTTTTTTTCTATCATAAGTTAAAGCGAAGGTAGGAAATTTGAAGGAAAACAGATGCAAACAAGCTTGCCTGTATCCTGCTGGTTTGCAACTTACATATTGTCTGAAATAATGTATCTTGCAATACCAATCGACAGTCCATTTAAAAACTATGTATGACCAAAAGCACACTTTTCATTTTATTTTTAATGATGCTGTTTCAGCTTGCCGGTGCTCAGACTGCCAAACGTGTTGTAAAACACGAAGGATATTATAACGATACCCTGAGCGAATACACAGACTATTTTTACAAAAGCTATTATGGTTATAACCCTACGTATGAACTGGTGTTCGATCAAGATATTTTTCGTGAATCTCATTTCCGCTATGATAAACCTTCCAACAATTTATATGATTCGGCTGTGCTGCATAATATAAATATTTCCAACGCCGGTAATACCACATGCTATCTAAATGTGTTCGACCATTTTCACCGGCCTGTAATGTTATATGACAGCAGTAGTGTGCAACAGATCTCCAACCGGACCCAGTATGAATATACTCCTGACGACCGGGTACTTACCTATGTCAACTATTCGGTTTCGAAATGGGGAACGAATGGTCACCGGATAGCATTTGAAAAAGTGAATGAAAAGCAGCTCATCGCGCGCATGAGCGACTTTTATAAAAATGATAGTCAGGATGTGACGGAGTTGTTTCTGACCGATACCTTTCGCTTTGAAAACAAAAGACTATGGAGACACTCTACTAATTTCATGCAGGTGCAAAATTCAGATTATGATGATTACTTTACTTACGACGACAAGGGGCTTTTAAAAAATTATATCAGTTATAGACATTACCCCAGTGGCAACAGCACGGTTGACCGTAGTGCTTCATACAACTACAACAAAAACGATCTGATACAACGTTGTGTGTCGCCGCAATTCTGGCATGACAGCGTGCCAATGGAAGAGTGCATTTAGTTTTATAATCAGCAGTTGTATCCTGACTCCATGTATTATCAGTACAGAGATCAGCATACAACCTACTATTATAAATATGATGCTGATAATTTGCTGATTGAAAAAACGACCCTTTATGTGGACAATGGAAACTTATACTACACTGAAAAGTTCTATTATGAACCTTATTATGCTACCAGCAGGGAAAGTGCGGATGGTCTCGATGATTTTTATATTGTAAGTCAGGCTGATCAGGATGAAATCGTGATCAAAGCCAACCTGAATTTAGCTTCAGACATCCGCCTTTACCTCTACAGTATGGATGGCCACATCGTTTACAGTACTTATTTGTCACCATCTTCTACCTTAAATCACCGGATACCAACCAATGCCTGTTCACAAGGCATTTATTTTGTGAAAGTAAATACCCAAACGGGCTCCCGTGTGCAGAAAATACTGATTCACTGATTTTAGGGGCATCGCAATTTGCTATAAATGATGTAATGATTCCGAAACAAAATATATGCATTATCTGTGGATATTGACAACGTACTCATGAAAAATTAACAGCCCATGATCAGTTGTACACCGATGTAGCTTGTCCACTTAGCGTGCAATTTTATTAGTTTTAATCGCCGCTAAAATAATCAATGGCCAATTGTTAGCCCATAAATTTATCCATGAGAAAGCGACTGCCTGCCCTTCTTGCGACTAAAAAAATCGATCAGGTCGAGCAAAGGCCCGGTCATAAAAGTTGTACTGAGTGCCATGAGTACCATCATAGCAAACATAGCCGGACTCAGGATACCCAAATCAAAACCTATGTTGAGTACGATCAGCTCCATCAGGCCCCGTGTATTCATCAATGCCCCGATCGATAAAGACTCTTTCCAGCTTTGACCGGTAAGGCGTGCTGTAATACTGCTGCCTCCAAATTTACCTAATACGGCCACAGCAATGATCAATGCGCAGGTACCCCATAAGTTGCCTTCATTGAGTAATCCGATCTGCGTACGCAAACCTGTAAACGCAAAAAACAAGGGCAACAATAATAACAGGCTTACATCTTCAATTTTCTCCATCAGCATCGATTTCAATTCCGCTTTTTGTGGCATAATAACCCCTGCAAGAAAAGCCCCAAACAGGGCGTGAATGCCCATGGTTTCGGTGATGCAGGCTGATATCAGAATACAGAGAAAAACCAGGATCACGAACGGTTTGCTGATTTTTTGATCATTGGTATATTTTTCACTGGCTTTCCGGATAATGGGTCTGATCACATAAAGCATCAGCA
>JADYYU010000132.1 GCA_020853515.1 Chitinophagaceae bacterium
ACAAAAAATAGGCCGTACGGCAGAAATAGATCTTTCAAACATAAAAGAAATTAACTGCAGCGGCAAAACGATCATGCCTGGTTTTATCGACGCACACGCTCATGGCAGCCATTTCAGCAATGGTATTACACCGCAGAAACACTGGCCATACTATGCAAATCTTGCATACGGCGTCACTACGATGCACGATCCTTCGGCGAATAGTGAACTTGTTTTTTCGCAGAGTGAACTAATCAAATGCGGTGCCATGAAAGGGCCGCGTGTGTTTTCTACAGGTACTATCTTATATGGAGCGGACGGGAATTTCAAAGCTGTGATCAATAATATGGACGACGCCCGCAGTGCCATCAGACGAACCAACGCCTTTGGTGCATTTAGTGTAAAGAGCTATAATCAACCACGCCGCGAACAAAATCAAATGATTATTAAGGCAGCACGCGAATTAAAAACAGAAGTGGTTCCTGAAGGGGGCTCATTTTATTTTCATAATCTCGGTATGATATTCGATGGGCATACCACTATTGAACATAATCTGCCCATTGCCACATTATATAGCGACGTGATTCAGCTCTGGAAAAATTCGAAAACAGCTTACACACCGACGCTGATCGTTTGTTATGGTGCTCCCAGCGGTGAATACTACTGGTACCAGCATACCGAAGTGTGGAAGAAAGAAAGATTGTTGCGTTTTACACCCCGCGCTGTGATTGATACCCGCAGCAGGTTTCGGACGATGCTACCAGAAGAAGAATATGAAAATGGCCACATGCAGGTTTCAAGAAGTTTGAAAAAATTAAATGATGCCGGCGTACTGATCAATATGGGCGCACATGGTCAAATACAGGGAATCGGAGCGCATTGGGAAATCTGGATGATGAAACAAGGTGGCATGACAAATATGGAAGCCTTGCGAACGGCCACCATCAATCCTGCATTGAGCCTGGGTTTTGACAAATATATCGGCTCCCTGAAAGCTGGTAAACTCGCCGATATACTGGTGATGGATAAAAATCCCCTTGATGACATCTCCAATACCGAATCAATTAAATATACCATTATTAACGGTCGAATTTATGATGCGGAAACCATGAATGAAACCGGTAATTATAATACTACCCGTGGTAAATTTTTCTGGGAACTGAATAAATTTTCTGAAGCTTTTCCTTATCATGACGGCACAATGGAAGGCGGACATCTGGATGACTAAAAATGCGCCATTAACTGAGAGATGTATGGCAGCCCGATGTTTGAAGCAGTGAGTGCTTTTCACAACGCCATAATGTTAATCAGGTCAATAAACTTAAAAATCCATTTCAATATTTTCATACATTTGCGAGGAAAAAATAATCATCATGGCGAAATCAAAAGCTGCAAAATCCAAAAAGAATTTCTTCAATGAAAATTCAATGAATTTCATCAGAGAGTACCTCAACAACTCTTCACCAACCGGATACGAAAGCAGCGGACAAAAAATATGGCTCGAATATCTGAAGCCTTACATCGATTCACATTACGTAGATAATTATGGTTCGGCGGTCGGTGTGATCAACCCGGACGCACCTTACAAAATTGTGATTGAAGCCCATGCTGACGAAATAAGCTGGTATGTAAAATATATAACTGCAGACGGATTTATACACGTATGCCGCAACGGAGGCAGCGACCATCAGATCGCACCTTCAAAACGGGTCAATATCTATACAAAGAAAGGCATCGTGCGTGGTGTTTTTGGCTGGCCGGCTATTCATGTGCGAACGCCGCAGTCGGAGAAAAAACCGGAAATAGAAACCATCTGGATCGATGTGAATTGCAAAAATAAAAAAGAAGTAGAAGAACTGGGCATTCATGTGGGTTGTGTATGCACTTTTACCGAAGGATTTGAAGAAGGCAATAATGGCTACTGGATCGGACGCGCTTTTGACAACCGTATGGGCGGTGTGATCATAGCAGAAGTAGCCCGCTTACTTTCAGAAAATAAAAAGAAACTGCCGTTCGGTCTTTACATTGTAAATGCTGTACAAGAGGAAGTGGGATTAAATGGAGCCACCATGATCGCTCAGTCGCTCAAACCGAATGTGGCGATCTGTACTGATGTAACCCACGATACCACCACACCGATGATGAGCAAGGCTGCACAGGGTGAAGCCACCTGCGGACTGGGACCTGTACTGAGCTATGCTCCGGCAGTGCATCACCATCTGCTAGATATCATTTTGGATACGGCAAAGAAAAATAAGATCCCTCATCAATTGCAGGCAGCATCGCGCTTTACCGGCACCGATACCGATGCTTTTGCATTTAGCAATGGCGGCGTGCCCAGCGCATTAATATCATTACCGTTAAGATATATGCATACTACTGTGGAAACCATCCATAAAGATGATGTTGAAAGCTGTATCAAATTAATGTACGAAGTGTTGCTAAAACTAACGCCAAAAACTAATTATAAATATTTTTAGGTTGCTGTTTGCTGATCAATGATGTACTTTTTTAACGTAAGATCAGACCGATCAAAAAGCTCCGGTAATTACTCTTTTTTGGTAGCCACAACTGAATAGTAGTTCCACAGATTTTGCTTCAATGCCTGATACTGTACGATGCCCGCTTTGGTATGTGTTTTCCCGAAATGCGTTGCACGCCGGTTATAGAGTCCATATAACTTTGAAGGGATGGTTCCTAACAGCGAATAAAAATAAATCAGCCAGGATGAGCGTCTGATTTCTGCAGTACGCAGTGTTTGCTCCACCTTACCAAACCCTGTTGCCGTTGCCTTACTGCAAAAGTCCGTGATGGTATCAATATCCTTGATAGCCCAGGCATGCAACCAGATTTGCAAAAAGTTTTGCTGCCGTGCATTTAAATTTGCTTCCTTGAAATAATCCATCAACACCAGGCGTCCCCCGGGCTTTAATAACCTGCAGGCCTCCGCCAAAAAGTCCTTCTTTTCGGTAGCATGGCAACTGCTTTCAATCGCAAAAATGACATCAAAAGAGGCATCGGCAAATGTTGTACTGCAATAATTCATTACATAAAAGCGGCACTGCTCTCCTACCTCACGTAGCAGCGCATTTTTTTCTGCATCGATTTTTTGCTGTGCATTTAACGTAATGCCCACCATGCTGCAGTTTGTACGACCGGCAATATACGTACTGCTGCCACCAATACCGCAACCTGCATCCAGCACATGATGATGCTCCCTGATACCACCCAGTTCAATCACCTTGTCATTGATATTTTTAAATGCTTCTGTGAGATTTTTGGTCTTCTTTTCCCACAAACCATAATTGATGGATTTAGCTTCCTGCAATTTCCAAAAACGATTGTAATGCACCCGGGTATGCTGGTAGTAATCTGAAATATCTTTTTCTGAAAACATACCTATTACAAATTTTTCAATTGCTGAATGGTCTCTGCCGGATCAGGAGAACTGAATACCGTATTTCCTGCTACCAACACATCTGCTCCCGCAGCGATGATGGTTGCCGCATTGGCAAGTGTTACACCACCGTCTATTTCAATCAGTGTTTGTGTTCCGCGGCGGATAATTTCAGCTTTTAACTGCTTTATCTTTTCAAGCGTATATTCAATAAACTTTTGTCCGCCAAAACCCGGATTCACACTCATCATGCAAACCACATCGATATCATGCAGGACGTCAAACATTTGCTGCACCGGTGTATGTGGATTAATGGCAACGCCGGCTTTCATCCCCAGTGCTTTTATTTGCTGCAGATTTCGGTGTAAATGAGGGCAGGCCTCTATGTGCACACTTAAAATATCCGCCCCGGCATTCTTAAATTCTTCTGCAAATTTTCCGGGTTCTTCAATCATCAGGTGCACATCAAGCGTTTTGTTTGCTTCGCGCTTAATGGCCGCTATTACGGGCAGGCCAAAACTAATATTAGGTACAAAACGCCCATCCATCACATCCAGATGAAACCAGTCGGCGGCCGATTCATTGATCATTTTTATATCTGCAGACAACTGCAGAAAATTTGCTGAAAGTACGGAAGGTGCTATCAATGCCATGTCTATCTTATTTTACTTTTTGTGTTACACGTTGTTGTGCATCTTTGTAAGATGCGTTGTCTATATTAAATGACAAAGCCTGATTATAATCTTCCAGAGCATCGGCATTTTTGCCTAATATTTCTTTGCAAATTCCGCGGTTGTAATAGGCATCCGCATAATCTGGCTTGTTTTGAATGGCGATATCAAACTGTCGGATCGCCTTTTCGGTTGAATCTTCCTGCATCAGCATCCAGCCAGTATTGTAATAAGATTTTGCATAACTGCGGTCGCGCAGGATCATTCTTTTAAAAACTTTTTTGGCTTCTGTAAAATTCTGCTGATTTTGCCAGTACATGGCCTGTCCGTACAATGGCTCCATATTAAATGTATCTGCCTGATAGGCATTTTCAAAATACTTAAGAGAAACCGGATCCTTTTTTGCTTCATAAATCAGCGCAAGTTGCATATGAGCATCCACATATTTCGGATCGGTTTGCACCGCAGTCTGAAAACTTGAGATCGCCTTCGCCGTATCTTTCATGCTTTTATAGCACATCCCTTTCAAAAAATACGCTTCCGCGTTATAAACATTGCCTCTCAGCACGGTATTGATCTCTACGAATGCTTTGGGAAATTCTTCGATATATAAAAACAGCTTCGCCATTTTCAGATGGGCTTTTTCATCACCGGGGTTTAAGGCCAGCGACTTTTGAAACCAGGGAACACTGCCTGTAATATCTTTATGCTCAAACAGCAAATCACCCACTGCGCTGAAATATTTTGACTGGCTTGAGTCGAGCACAGTGGCTTTCTGAAAGTCCATCAACGCCAGTGAATCCATCTTCACTGCCCGGTAGGCTTGTCCTCGTTTAAAATATAAGGCGGCATTCTTAGGTTCGTTTTTTAAGTCAGCGCTTAATTTTTCAACCAGTACCATGTCCGGCTGCGGCTCCTTGCCTGATTCCTCCTTTTTGCCGCCTGCGTTATTGCACGACGAAATCAGCAGCACAAAAGCAATAAATAAAGATAGATACTTCATGGACGTTCAGGAAGGGCCAAAATTACATTAAAATGAGTTTAAAATAAAATGTTATCCTGTTTCCGATCACAACTAACACATTTCATTACTCAAAAATAGCGCGCTGTTTTGAATTGAATAAATGCAATGCAAATCTGAAATCAGTTCAGGCCAATGCTTCGTGGGGTTAGCACTGATAGCGTATCCTTATAGCATAATAAGCCACTGAGTTACCTACGGCTTAATGCCGGTCACAACTGCAACGATACAATATCAGATAGTGTTCAGCGGCCCAGATCATTTGTAACAACAACATTACCTGATTAATACAACATCGCCTTGCAACACCAGTATATCGTTACTCAAAGGACATTTATACTTCACTAAAAAGAAATATGTACCGATCTCAGCATCCTGTCCTTTATACTTACCATCCCAGCCATCTTCCAGTATTTTTGTGTGAAAGACGGGTGCTCCAAAACGATTATAAACTTCAAAAGATTGCAAGGTGATATCACCATGTTTCAGGATCCTGAATATATCATTGTTGTTGTCGTTATTGGGTGAAAAAGCGTTGGGCAAAATAACATTACAACACGGTTCGTAAATAATTTCGAATTCCGTTGAATCCACACATCCCAGGTTATCCTTCACATAGGCCCAATGTTTGCCATACATAAGATTCAAGGCATCTTTGCCATTGGTACCAATGCCGGTCCAAGAATAAGCGTATGGTGCCACCCCTCCAATGATAGTGGCCGTGGCCTTGCCGTCATCTCCTTTTCCGTAGCAGGTAGCCGGTGTTGTTTCTACCTGTATTTCAATAGGATTTGCCGGGTTGATATATACGGTGGTATCATTATAACAGCCCAGCGTGTCCAAAACCTGAATAAAAAATGCCCCGTTGGTTATATTACCTGCATAGTTGGTTGCCCCAAAGGGTACCGTATTAAAAATATACTTGTAAGGCGGGTAGCAATCGATCGCATGCCATTCCAGATAACCGGTTTTGTCACCGGCACAAAGGATGCCCTTCATACTATCCAGCAAAATGGTCGGCTTTTTATCAGATTCCAGAATATCATATTTTCCGGTAGAAACACAACCAATAGAATCCTTCACTTCAATAATATATTCTCCGGGACTTAAGTTATTAAAAAAGGTGTCAGTATTGTGCAAGACGCCATTTACATAGTAAGATATCGGCGGTGTACCAAAAACAGACGTGACTGTGATGGCCCCGTCATTGACATCCTGACAACTTACTTCTTTTTTACTGACAAACTGAATCAAAACAGAGGTTGCAGGTTCCACAATGACAAACAAGGTGTCGTCCGTACATCCTTTTGAATCTTTAATAGTGAGGGTATAATTGCCCGCCAGCAAATTGTTGAATGTTCCGCTATTTTGAAAATTCACGCCATCCAGCGAATAGGTATAAGGAGCTGTGCCACCCGACGCAGATCCTGTCACAGAACCACTGCTGTCTCCTTTGCAGGCATTACCGCTTGTACTTGTGAGCGAAGCATGCGCAGGCAATAGCGGCTCAGACACATTCAATACCGTATCTTCCTGACATCCGATATTATCTGTTACAGCAATTGTGTAACTACCAATGGCCAGATTCGGAAAATAACCGGAGTTGCCATTGGGTATTGCATTAATTGAAAATGCATATGGACTGAACCCACCGGCCACATTGAGCGTTATACTGCCATCGTTTCCAAACTTACAACTCACATTCTGTATCACAATGCCGGTAAAATTCATATAATTCGCGGCTGTGAGATTCACCACAGTATCCAGAATACAACCATTAATGTCCATAATATGCACGGTATAAATGCCGGGCAGCAAATTGGAGAATTGAGGATTTGTAGAATAAAGTGATAAATTGATGGCATACTGATAAGGTCCTTGCCCGCCGGCAGCGGTGATCGTTATAGAACCCGAAGTGGCATTGCTGCAGAATGGCTGTACTAATGCAATATTGGTTGCTACGATCGGTGGAGGTCCTGTTATTATTACCACAGAATCTTTTACACAATTAATACTGTCTTTGATATGCACCGTGTAAGTGCCTGCCC
>JADYYU010000133.1 GCA_020853515.1 Chitinophagaceae bacterium
AAAGAAGCAAATGAAATATTAAAGCAGATCAAGGAGGGTAAAACGAAAGCGGTGTACTTTTTTGACGGTGAGGAGGCCTATTACACCGATCTGCTGGTAGAGGCATTTGAAAGCAATATACTGCAAGACCATGAGAAAGATTTCAACCTGAAAGTGTTTTTTGGTAAAGATGCTCATTGGAATGATATTGTAAATGAATGCAGAAGTTTCCCTGTATTTGCAGCCAGAAGAATCGTCATACTAAAAGAAGCCGCTCAGCTCACAGATCTGGAAATGCTGGAGGCCTATATAAAAAATCCGGCGGAAAGCTCACTCCTGATCATAGCCCATAAATACAAAAAAGCCGATGGCAGAAGTTCGCTCGTCAAGTACCTCAAGTCAAAGGATGCCAGGGAGCAAGTCGAATATGTGTCTTTTGATAAACTCCGCGACAATCAAATCGCTGACTGGATATTGCAATATTGTCTGAAGCACAGTATTAAAATAAACGCAGTAAATGCAGATTTACTGGCGGCCTACCTTGGCACTGATCTGCAAAAAATTGTGAATGAACTGGAGAAAGTAAGTATCAATATTCAACCCGGGGAAGAAATTACAGAAGAGCTGATTGAAAAATATATCGGTATCAGCAAAGATTATAATGTGTTTCAGTTTCCAAAAGCCATTATTGAAAAGAATGCAAATATGGCGTTTAAAATTGTGCAGTATTATATGGCCAACCCAAAGGAAGCCCCGTTGGTGGTGGTGACTGCGATGTTGTATAATGAGTTTAGCAAATTATATAAATACCATTACGCAAAAAACCTGCCTCAGGCTGAAATGGCTAAGGCGGTGGGCATTGCACCCTTTTTTATCAAAGATTATCAGCGCGCATCGCAAACATATAATCTGGCACAGACCATACAGGCCATCGATATCATACATCAGTACAATTTGTATGCAGTGGGCGTCAATATCGCTGGTAATAACATGAGTTTACTGAAAGAGCTCTCCTTCAAATTACTAACACTTTAATCTATCATCATGAGAAAAATAATCCTGGTGGCCATTTTGTTTTTTTGCTTGCCACAAATCATTTTTGCCACAAAAAAAAGAAAAACAGCAACACGTGAATTGATCACCTGTCAGAACGCTTTTTTTTCTCTTGTACAAAATAATATCAGAACGGTCGGTGAAATTTACGAACTGAGTATAACAGTAAATGCCCATGATGTGACTATTGATTCTGTTTGGTTTGGGGCCACACCGGTACCTTGCGATGTTTATGAAACCAAAGCCCTACAGAGGGTGGCGTCGCCTGTTTTAATAGGGAAATACCTGGTAAAGGCTAACCGGGATTTATACCGGAATTTTTATCGTAACATAGATTCTACATTTGCTTACAATCATTTTACGGCACCGTTCCCATTTAAGGGCACGCTGGTGATCATGTTTACCTACAAGGGAAAACGGTATTATAAAACAATTACCAACGTAGAAGAGCGTGCGCAAAAAAGGATGCGCGATTAGTCAGCCAGTTCGTAGGTCACCGGTAAGGTGAAAAATACCTTTACCGCTTTGCCGTTTTGATAACCCGGCTTCCAATCCGGCATTAAGGCCACTACACGCAATGCTTCTTTTTCGAGATCTCTGCGTGCAAATGAGTCATTTACCTTTTTAAATTTTTCGTCTGTTGTAAAATCAGAGCGTAAAATTTTATAGCGGGTTACTTTTCCGTGCTCGTCGGTCACAAACTTGACACGCACTACGCCCTGTAAATTTATATTGAGTGCTGATTCCGGATACTTTAAATTTTTAACTAAAAAAGCCATCAATGAATCCGGTCCTCCCGGAAATTCGGGCATCTGTTCTGTTTTGTCAAAAATCTCTACCTTAATCGTTTGATTTTGTGCATAAGAAAATAACAGCGGGCCTGTCAGAAAAAATAGTATAAATGCAGCGGTTTTCATATCAGAGGGATTATTTTGCAAATTGACTTAAATGATGATCTAAATGTTTGTACTGGCTTTTACCCCATTCTTCTTTGGTGAGTTTGCCGAAAAAAGGATGTTTAAAATCCGCAACAATATCCTGCTTTTCAACAAATCGGCGGACGGTGTTTGTTAATTGTTGCTGTGCGGCACTAAATTCAAACGTGTCCGCTGTGGTTACAAAGGTAGGATCGGTAGGCAAATTCTGTTTAAAGGGTTTTTCGCTTAAGACGGTCTTTTTGACCAGTTTGCCTAACAAGGCCATTAAAAATCCGGCAGGCTTTGCCTGAGCTTCGCCCATGGCCAATGCCAGTGGACGTACACAGTGAGCCAGCATTTGCGCTGCATTCATTTTACCCCATAAGGGAGTATCTGTATTTTGCAGTGAACCGATCCGCTGCAGGATTTCTTCTTTAACCTCCGGTGAAAATATGTTTTTCATAACTTCTTTTTATCGCTTATTTGTGAATGAGTTGAGTGCAAATGTACATAAAAGCTTAATTTTGCTTTAGTTTAAAAAAACAACAAAATGGAAACTGCCGTAGAAAACAGCATTTTTATCAGCGATAAAGCAAAAGCAAAAGTAGAACAGCTTATTCACGACTCACAATTGGACGATACCTATTTCTTAAGGGTGAGCGTAGTGGGCGGCGGATGCAGCGGACTGAGTTACAAACTTGATTTCGACAATGAGGAAAAACCAATGGATCAATCTTTTGAAGACAAAGGCATCAAAATTGTCACTGATCTCAAAAGTTTTTTATATCTGGTGAATACCGAACTTGACTTTAGTGATGGACTCAATGGAAAAGGTTTCAATTTTGTGAATCCCAATGCCAGCAGAAGTTGCGGCTGTGGAGATAGTTTTGCCGTGTAAATTTTTCAACTGTTTTGTATGCAATTTAAAGCTTCTTTGGATGCGCTCAGCAAAGGGATTACCCTGGCCATCACTTTACTTACTTTTGTATTAATAATTTTTATCCTGATCGTTTTAAAAAATGACAGGATCCTGATACTGTTGCCGGTGGGTATTTTAAGCTTAACCTTAGCAGGTACTTTCCTTTTTTCACCACAGGCCTATGAAATTACCAATGATCACATTGAAATCAGCAGAAAAATCAATATTTTCAGGATACCGCGTGCTGAAATTATTTCTATCGAAAAATTGTCTGAAGAGGATATGGGCCGGGCATGGCGTATGATGGGAAATGGCGGCATGTTTGGCTATACAGGATGGTTCAGATCTGCTAAACAGGGCAAAATGCGTTGGTTTGTGACGCAAAGGAAAAACTATATTTCAATTGTACTTGCTGATCAGCGGAAATACATTTTGAGTCCTGATGACCCGACCGGATTTATGCAGGCTATTCAATGGTAAATTTATGCGAATCTATCAGCATTCCGTCCGCGGTACTGATTTTAAATATATAATTCCCTGCGGCCAGTTTACCTGTTTCAAACGAAAATTCATTGAACCCTTTTTTGACATAAGTATCCAGCATCAGCGCGATTCTCTTTCCTTGCAGATCCAGAATTTCAAACCTTAAATGACGGGCATCTTCGTTATTAAACCGGGTGGTAAACCGCTGCTGTGTTACCGGATTTGGATAAACGCCAGCCTCAGCCTCTTTGTTTACTTCAGTAACAGCAAGCGGCCATTCTGTATTATCAACAATGGCAATCCATGTAGCATTGGCATTGCCCTTTCCAAACGAACCAGCCAGGTAAGCCCGCGACGGGTTATTATATTTTCTTTGTATGTTGGTGTAATCACCCCAGCGGTCAACACTGTCGGGAATCATGTTAATGAGCGACAGGCCATCTTTGGCACTCACAACATCAGAATAATTTCCCAGTGCATCTTTGTATAAAATGCTGGTACCCGCAAAACTATCGGTAATGCAATGCGAAAAAGTGTATAATATTTTATGGTCGTTGACACTGCCCGTCATCGTCATCGAAGGGTAACCATACTCAACGGTTTGTGTAGAAAAAATGTCTGCAGATACTACCGGACCCGCGGTGCTGATATTTTTGATCGTGCCCAGGTACACACCGGCATTCATGTATTGCGGATTTACGGTATTGGAGCCAAAATGCACATAATCGTTTTCGTAGATGGCCGCCAGCACACGGGCATCATTGGTCATGAGATAATTATTTGACGGACCTACTTTTTTCTGCCGTGCGTTGGGGGGAAATCCATAACTGACTGGTGTTGTAAGTAGTTTGATACTCAGATCGGCATTGCCGGATATATAATTGTCGTCGATTTCTGTCACAAAAATACTGTCGTTGCTGCTGGCTACATTTCTTAACGTTAAAAAGTACATTTTGTTTCCAAAAGGCTGAACCTGATATTTGGCCGGACAAATATTCCTCAATGGGGCTCCATTATAATTAATACTGTCCCAAAGATTATATTGCAGCGGGTTGCCGGCATAACCATCGGCTTTATTGATCTGCCAGATCACCGATTGTTTAAAGCCAATGGTCCAGCTAACATTATCTTTTACCTGATTAAAGGTCATGATCAGATCTTTATCCGATACCGCAATGATGGGGTAATCGCTCCAGGTTGAATCGTTGAATGAATTTCCATTCAGGGTGTACACATTCCAGTTTGCAGCAGGATCATTTGTTTGTGAAAATCCTACCAGTATTTTTGATTCATTGCTTAAGCTGCCCGAAAAACAAACCAGTACAAAGCGGTCCGTTTCAGGATCGTATAATAATCGCGGATCTGATATCCAGGCAAAGTTGCCGACGGCAGCAAACACACTGGTCAGCGATTTGGTGGTAATGAGTAAACCGGTATCATTATAGATCCGTATGTTTGAATTAACGGCACTGATTACTTTGCCTTCGTTCGAAACGGCTATATCATTGTCATTCGGTGTACCGTTGGCTACATTGGCCTGCCACCCTTTAACGATGGTGGGGTTGGCTGCCAGGCCCCTGGTTTTTTTATCGGGATGCTTCTTCTGCAATTCGGCTTCTTTCAATATCCGTAGCCTGTTGAGTTCTTCTTTTTTATTGGCATAGGCCGCGGTGGGCAAGGGATGCTGATCGAGATAGAGCAGGTTGGGCTCGAAATCTACAATCCCATTGTGGGTAAAGTGAATTGTTTGGGCGGGCGACGAGACTCCTGAAGTCTTACGGGCCTGAGCAACGGAAACCAGTACTGCCCCTATACAATAGGCAGTCAGGATAAATGATTTAAATTTCATGCTTCATCATTTAAATGAGGCACTAAGGTACAAAAAATCTGTGAGTTTCAAGCTGCGAGGTATTAATGACTGCTCATATTCAAAAAGCGTCTTATGGCCTCCTCGCCGCTTTGCAGCAATGCATTTTTGTCTGAGGGTGAAAGTTTCTTTAAGCGTGGACCAATATTTTTTGAAGAAACAGAGACGGTGCGCTTCCAGTCATCATCTGTCAAGGTATTTCTGTTGGGAGTTTCGAGCAGCAAAGTATAGAAGGCGGCGGCATAATCTTTAAATTTTTTGATGGGATAAGTCACCAGGTTCTTGTCTTTTTTGTCTGCTTCAATTTGTTCATCCGAGTCGATACGGATACCGACCGTTTTCATATTAGCTACTCTCGTATGATTGATGATGGTATCAAAAATTTGTATCGGAAAATTGGCAAGGATACCTCCATCTACCATCAGATCGAGATCCTCAGCACCTTTTGAAAACACTTTTCCTGTTTTGTCTATCCATACTGCTTCAAAATATAGCGGTATTGACATAGAAATGCGAATTGCGTCTTTGACCTTCATATCAGGATAGCTAAGTCTTGAAAATACAATGAGTTTTTGTTTGTTTAAACACGTACCGGTAATGTAGAGGTCCTTGTATCCCTTTTCATACAATTGCCTGAAAGTGATTTCTGCCATGCCGGTTTTTCTTGCGATCACCTTGCCGATCCAGTTGCTGAACCGATTACCCCGGTACCAGCCAAAGTGTTTGCGGAGCCGATGAATACCGCCTGCAAAAAGGTATTTTCCGTCGTTGAATTTTTTAAAATTAGTGCGGTAGATCAGGCTGTCAATTTCGGCAGCTTTGTACCCTAGACACAAGGCCAGGGCCGTGATCGCACCTGCAGAAGTACCGCCCACTTTCTGAAGATCCTTTATCCTGTCTTCTTGCTCCAATACCTTAATAACGCCGCCGTAGGCAATACCACGGATGCCGGCACCTTCAAATACCATGTTCTGGATCTGGGCTGCGCACAAAGAAAAACTACCGGCAAAAAGGAGGGTAATTAAAAATTTCATAGCTGTTTATTCAGGACAAAGTAAACGATTAACGGTCATTTTGGAAATAATGCAATATAGTATTCAAAAGTCGTTATAAATTTTGAATTGAATACTTGCTATGCGGATATAAAACCAATTCCCTCCAATGTTTACTGAAACAATTGCTGATATTTATCCGGTATAAAGCACAGAGCAAAAATATAGAACCCAATTTCTGTACTCAACATTCATCCGCTGGGGCGGACAAACATTCAAGATTCATCATTATATTTGCGCCATGCAGGAATTAGCAGACAAAATAGATTTGCTCAAGAAAGAAATTGAGAATGTCACCCTTCAGAGTGAAACTGAAATAGAGGAATACCGAATCCGCTTTTTAGGTTCAAAAGGGCTGGTGAAACAACTGATGAGTGAAATGAAACATGTATCGTCGGATCTGAAAAAAGATTTTGGGGCCCGGCTCAATGAGTTTAAGCTGTTTGCTGAATCAAAGTACGAAGATTACAAAAGTTCAAAAGGAACAAGCCAGAATAATGCGGGTAAAAAGCCGAAAGAAAGCAGTGCCGATCTGACATTGCCCGGATACCCTGCTGAAGTTGGTTCGCGACATCCGATACAATTGACGATGAATAAAATGATCTCAATTTTTGAAAAAATCGGATTTTCTGTTGCGGAAGGCCCCGAAATTGAAGATGACTGGCACAATTTTACCGCACTAAATTTACCTGAAGATCATCCGGCCCGTGATATGCAGGATACTTTTTATATCAGCAAAAACCCGGATTGGTTATTGCGAACCCACACCAGCAGCGTACAGGTGCGTGTGATGAAGGAAGGCAAATTGCCGATCCGGCAGATATTTCCGGGCAGGGTGTACAGAAATGAAACCATCTCTGCAAGGGCACATTGCGTTTTTCATCAGATCGAAGGATTATATATAGATGAAAAAGTATCGTTTGCCGACCTGAAACAAACCTTGTATTATTTTGTAAAAGAAATGTTTGGAGGGGATGTAAAAGTCCGTTTCCGCCCTTCCTATTTTCCGTTTACTGAGCCCAGTGCAGAAATGGATGTGAGTTGTTTTATTTGTGACAGCAAGGGCTGCAATGTTTGCAAACATACAGGCTGGGTTGAAATACTGGGCTGTGGTATGGTGCACCCGAATGTGCTGAGCAATTGCGGGATTGATGCCGAAAAATACACAGGTTTTGCATGGGGCATGGGCGTTGAGCGCACCACCATGATGCAGTACGGAATCAAAGATATCCGCTTGCTGTCTGAAAATGATACCCGTTTTCTGGCGCAGTTTAAAAGCGTGGTATAGGGCGCACTTTTTATACCTTACCTATTTCGAAATTTTGAAAATTTAAACATCAGCTCAATCATGATTTTAGTCACAGGTGCTTCGGGTTTGCTGGGTTTACATTTAATAAAAAAATTAAGTTTGCAGCAGCAGCCTATCCGGGCCTTGTATAACAGTAACAAACCGCTACTGCTGCCCGGTACCCATGCTGATCACATCGAATGGGTACAAGGGGACGTATTGGATATTACACAACTGGAAGGCTGCTTTGAAAATATTACACAAGTGTATCATTGCGCGGCTGTAGTTAGCTACGACCAACGGCTGCATGATACAATGATGGAGATCAATATAGAGGGTACCGCGAATATTGTCAATTTATGTATTGAAAAAAAGATTCAAAAGTTGTTGTTTGTAAGTTCTATCGCGGCACTTGGCAAGGAAGATCCGAATACGTTCATAACAGAAAAGACCGTCTGGAACACCACTGAATATTCGCTGAGTCAGTATGCAATTAGTAAGCAAAAAGCTGAAATGGAAGTATGGCGGGGAATTGCCGAAGGGCTGCCTGCAGTAATTGTCAATCCGGGTGTCATACTGGGTGAAGGTGATCATGCAAAATCAAGTACGAATCTGTTTAAGATTGTTTACGATCAATTTCCTTATTATACGGCCGGGGCCACCGCCTGGGTTGACGTACTGGATGTGGTAGAAGCGATGACAATGCTCATGAACAGTGAAGTACACAGTGAGCGCTATATTTTAAGCGCAGGTAATTTTTGCTTTAAAGAGATTTTTGATATGATGGCCAGGGCTATGAAAAAGAAGCCACCCTCAAAATTTGCACCGCTTTGGCTCACCGGCATTGTGTGGCGTCTGAGTTATTTGAAATCAGTATTGACGGGCCGCACCGCCACCATCACAAAAGAAACGGCCCGACATGCCCATGAGATCAACCGCTATGATAACACAAAATTTTTGAAGCAGTTTCCGGCATTTTATTATCGCGATATGTCACATACGATCAGTCGGGTGGCTGCTGCCCTTTATCCCTAAGGTTGCTTGCGAGCGGATAAAAGCTACTGTTCTTCCTGAGTCGACTGACGTTTTTTTACTTTAGCAGTTTCTTTTTCAAGTTCCTCTTTATAGTCGGTCAGTATAATGGTCAGTTGTTCGTTTTTCTGCTTATCAATCTCTTCTTCTTTCTTTGTCATATCGCTCATTTCTGCTTTCCAAAGGCCGTCACTTTTCTGCAAAAAATCGAGTATATTATTTTGCTTTATATATATTGCCTGCATTGAATTCAAATGCTGAATTTCACCTTTCAGAAAATTGAGCAGACTTAAATTGTTATTGATGTATCCGCGTATGGCATCTTTATACTCAACAGCATTGCTATGGTAGCTGCCACTGAGGTCATCCTGCCCGTTCATTTTTTTAAGGTTTGCGATGTCTTTGGCATTTTTTCTGCCTGCATCGATCAGGTAGAGGTAGTTTTTTCTGATCGACTCATAAAATGCAAGTACCGTATCGTAGTGCTCGAAATAGTTTTGCTGTAAGCGGTCGAGCTTGTCTGTTTTATAAAAGCTGATGGCGGAATTTTTCATTTTTGTACTGTCATACACACCGCTTTGCTGAATGTTGTGCGGCGTCGCTTCCTGATAAAATGCATTTTCTGTCAGCTTTTCGTACAATTGCATCGAATCGGGCAGACTGCTGATTGTTTCATTTTCTGCAGCGATCCGGTTTTTGAATTCACTGATCTCATCTTTCAAGGCCAAACTTTTATTTTGTCTGAATGCCAGGGAGTCCTTCAGCTTCAGCACTTCGGGATCTGTTGCCGCCTTCGCAAGTGTCAACGATTTTATGTCGGCATAATCTGCGGGGTTCAGCTCATCCGCGCGTTCTGATTTGGAATCGGAATCGGCTTTCATCGCATTTATCTTATTTTCTGCACTGCGGGTTCTGCTATTAATTAGCGCGATCATTTTATTGTTGGTGCCACCAAATATCAGTTTGTAATTGGCTAAGTCTGTGCGAACTGCATTGCCCGGAGCGCGGCGCAGTGTATATTCATCACGGGTCATTTTTTTTTGTTCCGCTATCATGGTCCGTGCGCTATCCAGTTCAGCATTTCCAAGTTTCTGCATAGCGAAAGCCTCTGACTGATCCGCGCTTTTTTTTATCTCATTGATCTGTTTTTTCGCTAACGCAAGATGCCGCAGCGCTTTCCACTCTGTAAAGCGCGGATTAAATTCATACACTCGTTCGGCTGATTCCACGATATATCCTTCCTCCGTCAACTGATACAGTTCACCTAAGGTAATCGGAAACTGTTGAAGACCGCTGTACTTTTCATTAAATGCACGGATATCCTCATCCCCTTTTTCAAAAACAGCCAAGGGCATTACCGTGTCGGTAAGTTGCCACAATGGATCGGCCGGAATTCTGCTGAGCCTGACTTCTTCAGGGTGCTGAAATAAACAGGCCGGGTTATATTTAAATTGAAAACTCTGTATGACGGCACTACCTGCTTTTTTAGTTTCGCTGAATACGGCACTGACATAGCCGGCGCCATGCCAGGCATCCAATAGTAGCCAGTTGTTGTTGATCAGTACGGCATTCCACGTATGATTGGGTTTAAAGAACTTTGCACTTGCGGCACTGTTGTCTTTGTCGTAACCGGCAATTACCATACACTTAACTCCAATTAAGGTGCAAAGTTCTTTTATCAGTTCAGCGTATTGGCGGGCTGTGGCTTTTTGTGTTTTAAGTATTGATTCAGCATTTTTATCCCCTGACTTTGCCTGTGATTCAACACCCGTCAGATCCCATTCAATATGATGGGTTACCCAGTGAAAAATATTGGCAACACGCTGCGAATCAGTGCTTGTTTGCTGCGAAGCCAGTTCAGCAATGCTGTTTAAATTGATACTGCCTGCACCCTTTGTTTTGAGGGTGTCCTTTTCGGAGGCCCGGCTTTGAATGTTTGCACAGCAAAATAGTAAAGCAGTGATTATGCAGAGGGATGTGCTTTTCATATTTATATTGCAAAGAAAATAAATAATCTACACAATGCCGGACGTAATCTACTGTTTAAAAGTTTTGAGTTCGGTTAAATGCCCTTTGTAAGTTGTTTTATAGCCAGATGAATCGGTGCAAACCAAGGAAATTAACTTGCCGGCAGCATCGGTTTTGATGGTATATTTATAGGTGAGACCTGATATACCTGATAGTGCTGAAAACTGCATGATGGTTGTAGTGCCGTCCATATAGCGGTTAATGGCGCTCAGTTGATAGATCTGCGAAACATCGAGCAGGCCGTCACGGTAAATATTATGTGCAAGAATAAGGTCCTTGAACGAAATATTATACAACTGGTCGCAGGCATCACTTTTTGCTTCACCGTTATCTACATACAAAGTAGAGGTAGCCTGCACCGTAATGCCGCCTATATTTAAGTATTGAGCCTGGGTGCTATAAGCACTGCAATACAAAACAAGGATAAGAATAAATGATTTTAATTGCATGATCGGGAGTTTAAATTGTTTAAGAAAAGAAAGTGGATGTAAAAATACAACGTTTGGCTGGCGCTGTCAATACCGCGAAGACGGTAGATTTTATAGCGTCGAAAAATTAAGTTAAACAAATGATTAAAAAAAGTGTTTAAATCAAAAGATTGATTTTACATTTGCAACCACAAAACGATATGCCAAAGAAATTAAACAAGGACGCATCCACGGAGGAAAAAATCAAGCAGGCAGCCAAACGCCTATTTACACAGAAAGGATTTGCCGAAACCAAAACCCGGGAAATTGCTGAGGAATCGGGAATCAATCTGGCCTTGCTGAACTATTATTTTCGCAGCAAACAGGGCCTGTATAATATCATCATGAAAGAAAATATGGCCTCTTTTAAGCAGGGCCTCGCTGAGCTGTTTGGGGATACACAACTGGATGTATATCAGAAAATTGAAAAGCTGGCGCATTATTATATCGACGAGTTTATTACCAATCCTGATCTGCCGATGTTTATAGTCAATACGATCTATATGGCGGGCAACGACAGCACTATTTTAGAGGAGGATGAAACTTCGGCTTCAAGAAAAATATTTGTGAATCAAATTAAAGAACTGGTGGCACAACGAAAGATCAAGCCCATTCATCCGGCACATATCCTGTCGAATATGATGGGACTGATCATTTTTCCCTTTGTAATAGGTCCTCTTTTAAAAAAACGCGCCAATATCAATGATAAAGCCTTTGTGGAAATGATGAAGGAACGAAAAAAACTGATACCTGTATGGATCAAATCGATGCTGGAAAATTAATTGTTAGGGCATCTGGGCAATAATATGACCGGTGGAAAAAAGTATTATAAGGCAAAAGAAATGGTTCGCTAAATGCCGCCGGCCACTATGTAAAATCGGACTGTAAAAAATGAGAAAAGCATACATACAAATGATAAGATTCATGAATAAAATTTACCTCACTGGTCTGTTGCTGCTGACCTGCTTCGGATGCTACGCGCAGCATACACTCAACCTGGAAGAATGCTATGAACTGGCTGCGCAGAATTTTCCGGTTATACGACAGAAGCAGTTAATTGCGCAATCTGCCGATTACACGATTTCAAATATAAACAAAGGTATTTTGCCGCAACTGAGCCTCAACGGACAGGCAACCTATCAGTCGGAAGTCACCAGCATAGCAGTGAATATTCCGGGCGTAAAGTTTGATGCACCTTCAAAAGATCAGTACAAAATATATGCCGATATCAGTCAGCCGGTCACCGAATTATTTACCGTAAAAAATCAGAAGGAACTGGCAGAGAAGAATGCTGAAATATCGTCCCGTAATATTGACGTGGAAATTTTTAAGTTGCGCGACCGTATTAATCAGCTTTACTTTGGAGTGCTGCTGGTAGACGAACAAATGAAATTAAACGGACTGGTAGAAAGCGATCTGGATGCCGGTAAAAAGCGTGTGGATGCAGCCATCAGAAATGGGGTTGATTATAAAAGCAGTCTCGATAAAATTAAAGCAGAGATGATCAAAAATAATCAGCGTGCGATTGAGTTGCGCGCACAGCGAAAAGCCTATACTGACATGCTGGGTTATTTTTTGAATCAAACGGTTGACGAAAGTACACGCTTTACGATGCCTGCTGCGCAAACAATCAACAACATCAACAACAGACCTGAACTGAAAGTGTTTGAAAATAAAAACGCCAGTTATCTGATACAACATCGAATGATTAATAATAAAAATCTGCCCCGTTTTAGTCTGTTTGTGCAAACCGGTGCGGGCAAGCCTTCCCCATTAAACATGATCTCCAATTCATTTAGCCCATATTATATCGGAGGTGTCAGAGTCAGTTGGTCTGTGATGGGATTATACACCATGAAGAATGAGAAATCATTATTACTGTTAGATAAACAGGCAAATGATATTCAAAAAGACATTTTTTTATTTAATGCCGGCATCACAAGCAGACAGCAAAGTAATGAGATCGTAAGGCTGAATGAGCTGATACAAACCGATGATGAACTGGTGAGTCTGAGAACATCGGTCAAAACAACTTCGGGAATTCAACTTGAAAATGGCATTATAACCACCAGCGATTTCATCCGCGAAGTGAATGCAGAAGATCAGGCCCGTCAAACAAAATTATTACATGCTATTCAATTACTGATGGCGCAGTATAACTTACAAAACACCTTAGGGAATTAAAAAACATAAAGAAAAACATCATGAAACAAAAACTGATACTACTACTGGCAGCTTGCACCTTGTTTTTTTCTGCCTGCCGAAATAAATTTACCTCTGATGCCTCAGGTACCTTCGAAACAGAAGAAGTCATTGTGTCTGCTGAGCAAACGGGCAAAATACTTTTACTGACCATAAACGAAGGCGATCAAATTGAGAAAGAAGCGCATATAGGGCAGATCGATGTGACGAACGACAAACTGAAAGCGGAACAGATCGAAGCCAGTATTCAGGCCTTGCAGCAGAAAACCAGCAATCCGGATGAACAGATCGATCTGATTAAACGTCAACTGAATGTACAGCAATCGCAAATGAACCAATTGCATAAAGAACGCGACCTTATCAGCATTCTGTTAAAAGCTGATGCAGCTACGCAAAAGCAACTGGACGATATCAATGCCTCGATTGATCAGCTTGGCAAGCAAACGGAGGTAACCCGTCAGCAACTGAATGTCAATGTAACTAATATCAATACCCAAAACAGAAGTATTTTGAGTGAACGTTCGCCGCTTGAAAAGAATGTGGCGCAGATCAAAAATCAGATCAGTAAAGGTGAGATCATCAGTCCCATGAAAGGAACCGTATTGACCAAATATGCTTATGAAGGTGAAATGACGGCTGCCGGCAAGGCACTGTTTAAAATGGCCAATCTCGAAAACATGAACCTGAAAGCTTATGTCAGCGGAATACAACTGGCACAGATCAAAATCGGGCAGACCGTTAAAGTACTCATCGACGAAGGGAAAAAAGATTTTAAAACTTACCCCGGCACCATTACCTGGATAGCGTCAAAATCAGAATTTACACCCAAAACCATTCAGACAAAAGACGAGCGTGCCAACCTTGTCTATGCCATAAAAGTAAAAGTGAAGAATGACGGATATCTGAAAATTGGGATGTACGGAGAAGTGAAATTTTAAATATAAATGGAGAATGCAATTTCAACATAGTGAGCCGTTTGCTGTGCGGTCAAGCGGATAGTTTTCAGCGGCAGGTATTCTCAAATAACAGGCATGATCAAAGTAAGCAACATAGTAAAAACATACAATAAAGGCAGCGTGCAGGCCGTTAACGACATTTCATTTGAAGTGAAGCGCGGTGAATTGTTTGGACTGATCGGGCCTGACGGCGCGGGTAAGTCATCTATTTTCAGAATACTCACCACTTTGTTACTTGCCGACAGCGGTACAGCTACCGTCAACGGGTTTGACGTAGTCAATCAGTTTCAGTCGATCCGTAATTGTATCGGTTATATGCCAGGTCGTTTTTCACTTTATCAGGATCTAACCATTGAAGAAAATCTGGAATTTTTTGCCACGGTTTTTGATACTACCATTGAAGAAAATTATGATCTGATCAGGGATATTTACGTTCAGATCGAACCTTTTAAAGATCGTCGGGCCGGCAAATTGAGCGGCGGTATGAAGCAAAAACTGGCATTATGCTGTGCGCTGATCCATAAACCGGAAGTCCTTTTTCTGGATGAGCCCACCACCGGGGTAGATGTCGTGTCGAGAAGAGAGTTTTGGGAAATGCTGAAGAAATTAAAGCAACAGGGACTCACCATCGTAGTCAGTACGCCCTATATGGATGAAGCCAGTCTCTGCGATCGCATAGCCTTGATGCAGGGCGGCCATATTCTGTCTATCGACACACCTCAGAACATCATCGCCTCTTATCAAAAAACATTGTATGCAGTGGCTGCCCCAAACATGTATAAAGTGCTGACAGCGATGCGAAGTTACGAACAGACGGAGAGTTGTTTTGCATTTGGCGACTGCTTGCATCTGACATTAAAAGGAGACAGTACGATTGATGATGTCAGCAAGTATATCACTGCCCTGAATTTTACGGATGTACAAATACAAGAGATCGTTCCGGATATTGAAGATTGTTTTATTAAACTACTAAAAGAAAATTAAGATGGAAGCGGTCATTAAAACGGAGCATCTCACTAAAAAGTTTGGCACTTTTGTAGCCTGCAGTGATCTTACATTTGAAGTGCAGAAGGGTGAGATCTTTGGCTTTCTGGGAGCCAATGGTGCCGGCAAAACAACGGCCATGCGGATGCTATGCGGCCTATCCCTGCCAAGTTCGGGACAGGCCACCATCGCCGGTTTTGATGTATATAAACAAACAGAGCAGATCAAAAAAAATATCGGGTACATGAGTCAGAAATTTTCGTTGTACGAAGATCTGACCGTCGCAGAAAATATTCGTTTTTATGCAGGTATTTACGGACTGAGTATTCGTGACATTAAAGATAAAACAGCAGAGTTGTTAGATAAATTAGGAATGCAGGCTGAAGCCAAAAAGCTGGTTGGACAACTGCCCCTCGGGTGGAAGCAAAAGCTGGCTTTTTCGGTTTCGCTGGCTCATAGTCCAAAGATCGTATTTCTCGATGAACCAACAGGTGGAGTAGATCCTGTAACACGACGGCAGTTTTGGGACCTCATCTATTACGCTGCCGATGCCGGAGTAACGGTTTTTGTAACCACTCACTACATGGATGAAGCAGAATATTGCAATCGGGTTTCCATCATGGTTGATGGCGTGATTGAAGCGCTGGACAGTCCCAAAAATCTCAAGCAGCAATATGAAGCCAAAACGATGGAGGACGTATTTTATAAACTGGCCCGGAAGGCAAAGAGGGCTGAAATTTAATGCTTGAACAAACGAGCTGAGTCCGATATAAATACAGAAGCGAATGAGTATAAAACAAGCCAATGATTAGACTAATAGCCATTATTATCGAAACCTTCAAAGAAAAACTGAATGAAAAAACATAAATATCAATTCTCTATTTTCAATTCACAATTAATTACTTTTATCAAAAAGGAATTCAAGCATGTGTTCCGCGATAAGAAAACATTGCTGATGCTTTTTGGAATGCCCACAGCACAGATTATTCTGTTTGGATTTGCGCTTACCAATGAAATCAAAGATTCAAAAGTAGGTGTGCTTGATTTTTCAAAGGATATTGTGAGCAGGCAGATCATTGAGAAAATCGATGAAAGCAACTATTTTAATGTGGCCGAAGATCTTAAAAGCATTAAGGATGTAGACGCTGCGTTTAAACAAAATAAGATTCGGGCAGCGGTGGTTTTTCCTCCCGGTTTTGCAGATGAATTATTACATGGCGGCCATTCGCAGATTCAACTCATCGCCGATGCCAGCGATCCGAATGCCGCTACCAGTATTACCAATTATTTATCTAACATAATCACCGAGTATCAGTCGCAGCAAACAACAGTCGCAGCGGCGCCGATGCAGATTATGGCGGAGGTGCATATGTTGTATAATCCAGAATTGAAAGGCGCGCCCAATTTTGTACCGGGTGTGATTGCACTGGTGCTGATGCTGGTTTGTACCATGATGAGTTCTGTGTCGATCGTAAAAGAAAAGGAACTGGGTACGATGGAGATCTTGCTGGTTTCGCCTTTTAAACCCATCTATATTATTATCTCTAAGCTGATGCCCTTTCTGATCATTTCATTATTCAACCTGGCGATCATTCTTGTGTTGAGTGTAACGCTGCTCGATCTGGAAATCAAGGGTAATATCTTTTTGTTGTTTTTTGCCAGTATGCTTTTTATCATTACTTCGTTAGCCATCGGGCTGTTGATTTCTACTACTGCGAAGACCCAGCAAAATGCCATGATGATCTCGCTGATGGGTATGATGTTACCTACCATGCTGCTGACCGGATTTATGTTTCCTATCGAAAATATGCCGATCGTATTAAGGGGCTTGTCGAACATAGTGCCTTCGCGCTGGTTTTTTATTATCATTAAAAATGTAATGCTGAAAGGCCTGGGCATTGCTTCGATCTGGAAAGAACTGCTTATACTCACTGCTATGTGTGTTGGCTTACTGACACTTAGTATCAAAAAATTTAAAATCCGTTTACAGGAATGAGGTCACTTTATTTTTTACTCGAAAAAGAATTCAAACAAATGTTCCGGAGCAAGGGCTTACTCCGAACCTTATTTATTGCGCCTGTCATACAATTGATACTGATGCCGATGGCCGCCAATTATTCAGTGAAAAATATTTCACTGGCCATTGTCGATCACGATCATTCATCAGTCTCTCAAAAGCTAATTTCAAAAGTAACTGCTTCAGGTCATTTTCAACTGGTGGCCTATTGCAATAATAATAATGAAGCACTCGAGCTTATTGAGCATGATAAGGCAGATCTTATCCTTGAAATTCCTAATAAATTTGAGCAGAATCTGGTACGTGAAAATGTGCAAAAACTCAATGTGCAGATCAATGCGATAGAAGGGGTGAAAGCCGGACTGGGCGGTGGTTATCTGGCTAGTATTATCGGTGATTTCAATACTGAGGCCCGCATTCGGACTGTGCAGCCGGCTCATATTCAGCAGGGGGCTGCGATCAGTATTATGCCCGTCAACTGGTACAATCAGTTTTTAAATTATTACCTCTTTATCGTACCCGGTATCCTGGTTAATCTGATTACCGGTATCGGTATTATGCAGGCTGCTTTTAATCTGGTAAAAGAGAAAGAGATAGGTACCATTGAGCAGATCAATGTAACCCCGATCAAAAAGCAATACTTTATTTTAGGTAAGCTGTTGCCTTTTTATGCATTGTCGATCATTATTTTTACGGTGGGGTTGCTGGTGAGTTATGTATTTTATAATGTATTTCCTGTCGGAAGTTTTGGTACCATGTATGTTAGTTTATTTGCCTACCTTTTTGCCTTGCTCGGTTTTGGATTGCTGTTGTCGACCTATTCTGAAACCCAGCAGCAAACCATGTCGCTGGCTTTCTTTTTTCTCAATGTTCTGAATATGATGAGTGGTTTGTTTACCAGCATCGATAGTATGCCGCAATGGGCAAAAGTGGTAACAGGCTGTTTTCCGGTGAGTCATTTTATACAAACCATGCGCATGATTATGCTGAAAGGCAGCACGCTGTCCGACGTTAGTTTTCACCTCTGGGCCATGGTGGGTATTGGTATTGTGTTTAATGGCTGGGCCGTGCTGAACTACCGAAAGCGGAGCTAAAAAACGACAAAGGCAACAAATACTTTCGCTTGTTAAAATATTCGCTTTCTTATGACAAACATTAAAAGCCTGATTTTTTGGGAGCCTTTCTATCAAATGAAATGATGAATGATTGTCTTCTGCCAGAGCATAACTCAGGCGCCCGGATAGATTGCAGATCGCTGAAATTGGTTTTACATAAGCGGAATATAGATATCAAATCTGGCACCTTTGTTTACTTCGCCCTTCGCAGTGATGAACCCGTGATGATTTTCGACAATTTTCTTAACAATCGCCAGTCCGATGCCTGTACCTGAATATTCTGAACGGCCATGTAAACGTTGAAATACTTCAAATATTTTTTCATTGTACTGTTGATCAAAACCTATTCCATTATCAGTAACAGTAATATGATAATAATCGGTATCCTTCACAAGTCTTTCCTCCGGCAGGCTGTTTGCCGGCCTGATCTCGCTGATGATGGTAATAACAGGTGGCAGGCCGGGCTGAGAAAATTTCAGTGAATTGCTGAGCAAATTATACAAGAGCTGTCTGAACTGAAATGGAATAATATTGAGATCTCCGGCTTCCTGAATTTGGATGCTAGCCTGCTTTTGATCCAGTATCTCTCCCAGGTCTTCCTTTACTTCATCCACAATGCTGCTGATACTGGCCATTTCAAATTTTCTTTCCTGTATATTGGTGCGGGAAAAAGTCAGCAGATCATTGATCAGGGTTTGCATGCGCTGCGCGGAATTTTGCATTTTCCGAAACTTTTCTTTTCCATGATCAGAAAGGCGTTCAAATTCTCTTTCCATAATTTGAGTGGCGAATGTTTGAATTTTTCGCAAAGGCTCCTGCAGGTCATGGCTCGAAATGTATGCAAACGACTGCAGCTCTTTATTCATTTTTGCCAGGTCAATATTATTTTGTTCGAGCTCCTGCGTACGTTCAGCTACTTGCTTTTCAAGTTCGTGGGTAAAGGCTCGGTCGGTATGTATATCCGTAAAGGCACCCACCCATTTGATGATATTATTTTCTTTATTATAAACGGGTTCCCCGATCACAGAATGCCATCTGTAGTATCCGTCTTTTCCTCTCACTCGTACATCGCATTTATAAGCTGCCCCGGTGGACAGACTGTGATTCCAGATTCGTGCATTCTGTTCATAATCATCGGGATGTATAATGGCTTTCCACTCCGCTTCACCGGCAGGTTCAATGCCTGTATATTCAATCCATTTGCCTGAGGCAAAAAGAGCGTTTCCTTTTTCATCTGTTTCCCAGATGAGCTGCGGGATACTCTCGGTGAGCGAACGAAATCGCTTTTCGCTTTCTTCAATTTTTTTTCTGGCTTCTACTTTCTCCGTCACGTCAATCACGGTGATTTTAATACCGGAAATAATATTGTCTGACTCCCGCAAAGGGGCATATTCAAAATCGATATAGTAGTGTATTGGCTGCTGATCGTTTCGGACATACAGCAACGATTCTGTTTCAGCATGCACAATACCGGTGGTGTACACAGCATGTAACAACGCGGCATATTTTTGATTACTGAGTTCAGGAAAAATATCAAGCAGTTTTTTACCCTTCACTTCATTTTCATCCTTATGCCATATTTTTTTCAACAAAGCAAAATTAGCTACCTCACTCACCAGATCCTTGCCCCGCAGGATTGCTTTTGGTATCGGTGATTGCATCACCAGATTTCGGAAACGATGTTCACTTTGCTCCAATTCCTGCTGATGCGTTTTAAGAGCCGTAATATCACGGATGGTGCCGATCAGTTTTTCCGGTTGCCGATGATCATCATAAAACACTTTGCCTTTTCCTTCCATCCAATGCACCGATCGGTCTTGCCAGATTACGCGGGCTTCATAATTCAGATAGCCGCTACTGAGAGCCTGTTTAAACGCTTTCTCCCTGATGTGCAGATCGTCAGGATGCAAATGAGCCAGTAACTGCTGATGCGTTAAGACCACTTCCTTATCGTAACCACCAATGATTTCAAGGTAGCGTTGTGAGTATCGGGGTACATGGGTTTTGGCATTCAGCTCCCAAATACCCAGTTCACTGGCTTCGACTACAATATTGAGCCGCTCTTCATTTTGCTCTGTTTTTTTACGGGCTTGTACTTTTTCGGTGACTTCTGTTGCGGTTACGATGATTCCGGAGTTTGAGCCATCCATTTCTTTCAAAGGTTTGTACAAAAAGTCGAAATAGAAAATATCAAGTTGCTCATTTCGTTTCAGGGGTACGGGTACTTCATAACCATGATAAGGAATACCGGTGCTCAACACATCATCCAGCAGCGCTTTCACAGTGTCTCTCACTTCAGGTATTGCATCAAATAGCTGTTTGCCCACAAGGTCCTCCTCATGTCTGTCTACCAGTTGCAGATACGATTCGTTGGCCATTTCTACCACATAATCAGCCCCTCTTAAAATGGCGATACCTACAGGTGCTTGCTTAACGGTATTCCGAAATCTTTTGTCAGCTTCTTCCACCTTATGCCGGGCCATTACCTGCTGTGTATTATCCAGCACCCAAACAATCACTTTTTTTACTACACCTTCCCTGCTTTTGAGTGGTGCATACACAAAGGTTACGTAGATGGTTTCTTTTTTCCCGTGCCTGATCAGCAACATTTCCACTTCGTTGGCAAAATAAGGAATGCCTTCGTCTACTACACGTTGCAGGGCCTCTTCATAAGATGGTTTCGCTTCTGCAAAAGTATCCCAATAGTATTTGCCGGCTATTTCTTCTTGTCGTTTCCCGGCTATTTCGATAAAGCTGTCATTTACGATCTCACTTACCAGCGTATGGCCGTCGAGCACGCAAATACCAATTGGGGATTGCAAAACCAGGTTTCGCAGGTTTTGTTCGCTTTCTTCAATTTTTTGAGTCGCGATATTCAGATCAGTGAGGTCAACGCCCGTATTCACTACCCCATAAATTTGACCTTGCAGGTCGTACAACGGCGTAAAGCTGTAATTAAAAAAAAAGGTATCACTCACACCGTTCACAACAAGGGTTAAGGGTGTATTTTTAGTATGAAACGCAATACCGGTTTTGAGTACTTCCCTGATTTGTTCAAAAACCTGTTGATTTTCAAGTTCGGGTAAAATTTCTGTAAATGATTTTCCGATTACCTGATTTCCTTTGCCCCAGATATTAATAATCGATTGATTGGCGAGTTCGATCCGCATGTCACTTCCTGCATAAACGGCAATCGGAAAGGGTGCATTTTCAACCAGGGTTCTGACACGATGCTCACTTTCTTCCGCTTTGGCACGGGATACTACCTGGGCTGTAACGTCGGTAGCGATGGCTACTATGCCTGAAATATAGCCATCAGTTTCGCGCAGGGGTTCATATACAAAATTGATGTAGATCATTTCCAGTTCCCCGTTCCGGGGCAATTTCACGGGGCGTTCGTTGGCGAAATATTTTTCACCGCTTGTGAAAACCATCTCCAGCAGCACTTCAAGACCCTGATCTCTTGCTTCGGGCAGGCCTTCAAAAATGGGTTTATTCATGACTGCGGGTGCAGTAGTACCCCAAAGCTCCAGCATTTTTTCATTGGCGATTTCTACCACATGGTTTTTTCCGCGAAATATACACATGGCTACCGGGGCCTGCATGATATTATTGATGAAGCGTTTATTGCTTTCTTTCAATGCAAGGGCAGCCGCCCTCTTTTCGGTGGTTTCAACAACCGTAACCAGCACGCCACCCACTTCACCATTATCTTTTTTGATCGGACTATAAGAAAAATCGAAATAGCATTCTTCCATAAAGCCATTTCTATTCAGAAGCAGTTTAAAATCCGGAAAACCCACGGCCTGTCCCTCCATCACACCATCAAACATCGGACCGATAGTAGGCCATATTTCGGCAAAAGTTTCACGGGTGCTAATGCCCAATGCATGGGGGTGTTTGGTAGTTCCCAATATAGGCCGGTAAGCATCATTGTAAAGCTGTGTGTAATCGTGACCCCAGGCAATATACATAGCAAAGGGGTTATTCAGCATCACAGCCATCATCGTCCGCAAACTTTCAGGCCAGGTATCAGGTGTTCCCAAGGAAGTTTTACTCCAGTCTTTAGCGCGCATCATTTCGCCCATTTCGCCTCCTCCGGCTAAAAAATAAAAATCGTTATTCGGATTCACTGGCTGATCTGTTTGTTGATTTAGAAATAAAAAGAGGAGCTGCCGACAGATTAAAAGTAGGTTCTGTCAATTGTTTAACGGCCAGTTTTGTCAAATTGTCAAGCGACATAAAATCTTCCGGCTTTTGAGAGTGATATGCTGCGCTGTGTAAGAATGCACGATCATCAGCGACATTGTCAGCCTGCATATATGTATCGTAGTTTTGGTTCTCCTGCATAATCAGAATGACTTTATAATCCAGAGAAATGCTTACACAATTGCTTGCCGGGCAGATCCTTTTACAAATCTAATTCATTATTTTCCAAATAGTATATTCAGTTAAAACAATACAGGCAGCTAGCTGAAGGATTTGGTACAACTGCTTTCAGAATCAGGAAATTTCAAAAAAGATAAAGGCTTTCATTTGGTTGAAAGCCTCTTCTTAACGATGCTGTGATCGCAGCTTATTCTTTTACAAACAATAATCTGCAGAGTTGCTTGTTTTCTTCTACCAACAGTGCATAGACACCGGGTGTGAGCATTTGAGTGCTGATCTGATTACCCTGATGTACGATGCCGCTTTGTGCAAGGCGACCGTCAGCCGTCATAATATAGTATTTGCTGCCGTTTACATCATGCGTTAATTGCAGCAGACCGCTCGACGGATTAGGGAAGATCATCAGAGCCTGTTTATTTTGCAGATCGGCCACTTCATTGGGCATCATATCATAATAATAGTTGGTCACACCGTGGTAGGGATCAGGCTGCCATTGCATGTTATTTGGGTTAATGGTGTAACCATAAGTGCGCAACAACAGGCCATTTTGATATACACAGGCAATTTTTACCGTTGTATCAAACTGCTGCGTGGCCTGATTCCATAATTGCGAAAACAGGGTATCAATTTCTGAATTATTATTTCTTGTCCATTGATCCCGACTTGAATTGGTATAAGTCTGCAGATTATTATCGAAGCTAAACCACTGTTTGAGGATCAGGTACTGGCTGGCATTATAGTTAGATACCACTTTTCCTTGTTTGTACCAGGTGCCGGCAAGCCATATAAAATGGACTACACTATCGGAATTATTATTGGCGTTATAATAATGCATGGTTTTGCCTTGCAGGTTATAGTTCACTGAATCAGTGCTGTTATACGACCATTGCTCACTCAGATTATTACCTGCATAAATATTCACACTTTTATAGCCGCTGCTGAAGGCCCCGGCATTATCGAGGTTAATAGTATAGGTGGTATCTTGCTGATTCTGGGCATTGGTATGGTAGTAATATTTGCCAGACACATGCGAAGCATTATTGGGGATGTCAATAAAAGTAAAGTAGGATGAATCGAGCTGTGCACCATTAAAATAATGATGGTGATTGAAACCGATTGTGGGTATTCCGTTTGTATATCCTTCTCCGCTCGACTCCTGTACTTTTGTGTATCCCGCATCGTACATTTCTCTTGAAATCCCATTCAGGGTAAGCGCTGCACCGCTGAAGCTCAGCATCGAATCCATTTTATAACTGACATTGCCGGAAGTGATATCCTGCAATGCCGTGCTCGGGTTGGCGGCTTTGTAAAACATAGCAGCAGAATCGCCCATCACGTATCCGGTAGAATCGTGGTAATAGGTGCTGCGGCCAATGAGTTTTTGTGATTTTGCGGACAGGCTGATGCAGGTCAGCAGAATGAATAAAATATTTTTCATAGGTAAAATTTTTAACTACAAAAAAAAGAAATGAGTTTTTAATGGCAATACCCGCTTCAGGGTATATTTTATTTTTTTATCACAAGTAAAATGTGAAATGATCGGTAGTGAATCTGAGTGCAATCATGCCTTCTGCTTAAAATTTGTGGCACTCAGCAGGACACATTTTATTGGCTTCTGTGTGGTGTGATAAGCAAGGGGAGGCCTGTCAGATGAGAAATCAGATCATTTGCCGGCAGGCATCATCAGGCCCGGAGAAACGGCTGCAGGGCTGTTTTCAAATAGCCTGATGATGTGAAAGCGTCACTGACCGTTAGAATTGATAAAAGGTTAAACATACTTAAATATTCAAAAAC
>JADYYU010000134.1 GCA_020853515.1 Chitinophagaceae bacterium
GACATTTCAATCATTAGTTCTCATACAACCTATTCTGAAAGCTTTGCAGGAAGAAGGTTATACCACTCCCACCCCAATACAGGCCGAAGCGATTCCTATTTTATTGCAAGGCAAAGATTTACTCGGCTGTGCGCAAACAGGCACCGGAAAAACGGCTGCCTTTGCTATCCCGATCTTGCAGATACTGGCAGGAAATCCGACGTTTGAAAAAAAGAGAAAGATCCGTTCGCTGATCGTAACTCCTACCCGTGAACTCGCCATTCAGATTGAAGAAAGTTTTGAAGCCTACGGAAGATATCTGGACCTGAAAACCACCGTTGTGTTTGGCGGTGTGGGACAAACCCCACAAACAGATGCTTTACGACGTGGCGTCGACATTTTGGTAGCCACTCCGGGCCGACTGCTCGATCTGATCGGTCAGGGCTTTATTTCACTGGCTGATGTTTCCTTATTTGTACTTGATGAGGCCGATCGTATGCTAGATATGGGTTTCATCCATGACATAAAAAAATTACTGGTCTTATTGCCGAAGAAAAAGCAGTCTTTGTTTTTTTCAGCCACCATGCCACCCGAAATTGTAAAGTTAGCGAATACCATTTTACACGAACCTTCGAAAGTTGAGGTCACTCCTGCCTCTACGACCGCAGAAACCGTGAATCAGTTTTTATACTATGTTGACCGTGGTAATAAGAACTCTCTCTTACTGCATATTCTCAAAAATCAGGATATCAAAACAGCCCTGGTTTTTACTAGAACCAAATATGGTGCAGACAAAGTAGTAAAAATGCTGCATAAAAACAATATCACGGCAGAAGCCATCCATGGTAATAAAGCACAAAATGCGCGACAGCGCGCACTGAGTAATTTCAAAGCACAAACCACCCGCGTACTGGTTGCCACAGATATTGCGGCCCGGGGCATTGATGTGGATGATCTGGCCTTTGTGATCAATTATGAAATTCCCAACATACCGGAAACCTATGTACATCGAATTGGCAGAACCGGACGTGCAGGTGCTAACGGAACAGCCTTGTCATTTTGCGACAGTGACGAAAAAGTGTTTTTAAAGGATATTGAAAAACTCATCAGTATCAAAATACCGGTAGAAGATAACCATCCTTTTCCCTTATTGGAAGAAGCTACTTTGCCGGTACCTAAAGTGCAAAATCATGTGCATCCACGCCCGGCAGCTAACAAAGCCAAGAAATGGTTTGGCAAAAGAAAGGCTTAATGTCTGAAATCAGCCAACGTCGTAGCACATCATTTTTTTGTGAAGCAAGAAGAAAATCATTTATCGGCTTTACCCGCGTTGCAGGAATTGCACATAGGCTGGAGATTTTCGATCAGGTTACTTCCTCCTTTACTTTTCGGAATTATATGATCGATTGTCATCAGTTCAAAATCTTCTGTATATAAATCAATGTGTACCCCGCCACTGGTATTGAGTGCTTTGATCAGATACTTACCCTGCTTCGGACAGTTCACCTGCATGCATTTGAGACCATGATGATGAAATACCCTTAAGCGCCGGTGTGTCTTGTACTTAGAATCGAGCAGCTCGAGATTCAGCAATTCAAGGAACGTATAATTGTGACCAATTTTAGCTGGTATTTGCATATTATTATTAATAACGCAGCAAAGATGCTGCGAAAAATCTTTATTTTTGTAAAATGTCTAAAGAAAAAAACCTGCAGTGTTCTTTCTGTTTAAAGAACAATTCCGAAGTCCTGATGATCGTGAGTGGTGCAAAAGCCAATATCTGCGACGAATGTATTCACAATGCGAATTCAATTATTGAGCAGGAACTGGGTGTACTGGATGATGAACATAAAAACGTAAAAAAGCCGGCCAAAAATGCTCAGCCAAAACCTTTTAATTATAAACCGGTTGATATCAAAACCTATCTTGATCAGTATGTGATCGGACAGGATGATGCGAAAAAAGTATTAAGTGTCGCGATTTACAATCATTATAAAAGGCTTACCCAAAAAATTAAAGATGATGTAGAAATTGAGAAATCAAATATTATCATGGTAGGCGAAACAGGTACAGGTAAAACATTGCTGGCCAAAACGATCGCCAAATTATTGAATGTGCCCTTTGCTATAGCCGATGCCACTGTATTTACCGAAGCCGGTTATGTGGGCGAAGACGTAGAAAGCATATTGTCGCGTTTGCTGCAGGCTGCTGATTACGATGTTGATCAGGCGCAGAAAGGGATCGTTTTTATTGATGAAATAGATAAGGTAGGCCGTAAAAGTGACAATCCTTCAATTACCCGTGATGTGAGCGGAGAAGGTGTGCAGCAGGCACTTCTGAAATTACTGGAAGGCTCGGATGTGCTGGTGCCGCCACAGGGAGGGCGTAAACATCCTGATCAGAAAATGATCAAAATCAACACACAAAATATTTTATTCATTTGCGGTGGAGCGTTTGAAGGCATCGACAAAATTATTGCACGCAGGGTACAGTCCGGATCGATCGGTTTCAAAAGTACGACCGAGCAAACGCAGCTTGAAAAAGATAATCTGATACAGTATATCAATGCACTGGACCTTCGAAATTTTGGACTGATTCCGGAATTACTGGGCCGCTTGCCGGTGGTTACCTATCTTAAATCACTGGATGCGCATGCTTTAAGAAGAATACTGACAGAACCCAGAAACGCGCTGATTAAGCAATACAAGCATCTTTTTGAATACGAAAATATTGAACTGATTTTTGAAGATGACGCACTTGATTATATTGTATCAAAAGCCATTGAATTTAAACTGGGCGGCAGAGGACTGCGCTCTATTTGCGAACTGGTGATGAATGATGCCATGTATGAGTTGCCCAGCCAGAAGCATGAAAAAGTATTTACAGTCACAAAGGCTTATGCACAGGAAAAAATAGAAAAATCAAAGTTTGCTTACCTGAAAGTGGCCTAAAATAGCTATTTCCAGCTTGCTTTAAATGCAGCTTTGTATTTTTCAAAATTTACAGATTTGTGTTTGTTTTCAGCAATGTATTTTGCGATCATTTCCATGGTGCCTACTTCAAAAAAGCCAGGGACGGGCATGGGATTGACAAAACCTTCATCAAAAAAAATACTGGTCGGGTAACCTAATTGCCCCTGAGTCCACTCTACAGCCAGGGCATTGGTTTTGCCATCTGATGAGGTGCCATATTGCTTATCTTTAAATGTAAGCACTTTCCTGGTTTCGGCATTCAGGTGTATACAATAGTAATGCGTATTCAAATACTCGATGACATCTTTATTTGTAAACGTTTTTTTATCCATCACCTTGCACCACTGACACCAGTCTGTGTAGATGTCCACATAAACTTTTCGGGGTTCTGTTTTCATTTTTTCCTGTACTTCTTCTACCGTGAGCCAATTAATTTTAGCCGCTTTATTCTGCGCAAATGAAGCCAAAGTAATGAGTAAGAATAAGCTTGTATTGATAATGTATTTCATTTTAATATCAGTTTTAATAATTTAAGTAGTGTAATTTTGTTTCGGATTGGTTTTGCAATAATAGTTTAATATTTTATCAATGAAAAAAATTGCGGTCGGAATTACAGGTGCTTCAGGTGCGGTTTATGCAAAAGTTTTGTTAGACAAATTAATGCAAATAGACGAAACAGAAATCAGCGTGGTGATGAGCAACAACGCAAAGGATGTATGGAAGTTTGAACTGGGCAATGAAATTTACAAAGACATGAACGTAAAATTTTATGACATCCGCGACTACTTTGCTCCCTTTGCAAGCGGAAGCAGCAGTTATGAAGCACTGGTGATCTGCCCCTGCAGTATGGGTACCCTGGGCAGGATAGCCAATGGCATCAGTGATAACCTGATCAGCAGAGCCGCCGACGTGATGTTAAAAGAAAGGAGAAAGCTGATTTGTGTGGTCAGAGACACGCCCTATAACCTTATTCATATCAATAATATGAAAACAGTGACCGAAGCGGGTGGCATTATTTGTCCGGCCTCCCCCTCATTTTATAGCTTGCCGAAAAATTTTGAGGAACTGGCCGCCACCGTTACCGACCGGGTGATCACGTTGCTGGGACTTCAGATCAAAACTTACCGCTGGAGTGAATAACAAATTCAGTAGTTAGCAGGGTAACTGCCCTAAAACAATACTTTTTGCATTTTTTCTTAAAAATTCGCATATTAATTTTATTTTATATAAAAATAATATTACTTTTGCGTTCCCAAAAAATAGGACAGTCATGCAAGAAGCTTTAAAATTTGTACACGAACAATTAAATACAACCAAACAAGTCCCTGCTTTTAAAGCCGGTGATAATATATCTGTTAACTACAAAATTGTGGAAGGCACAAAAGAAAGGATACAGCCTTTTAAAGGTATCTGTATCAAACGTCAGGGCAATGGTACCGCTCAAACCTTTACTGTACGCAAAATGAGTGACAACATCGGTGTTGAAAGAACATTTCCGATCTACTCTCCAAATATTGAAAGTATTGAAGTACATAAAGTAGGTAAAGTGCGCCGTGCAAAATTATTTTATCTGCGTGAAAGACAAGGTAAATCGGCCCGTATCAAAGAAAAAAGAATGCGTTAGGATTTATCCTGAATTATATTTAAAAACTATCCGCCTGCCGGGTAGTTTTTTTTATGCCCTATATTTTTCACTTTAACGTAATTCTTTATGAGTTATTATGATTATTATTTATATTTGTACAAATAAACACAAATAAAAATGACTTTTTTAAATACTTTATTAATTGGGATGCCGGCCGGTTCTGAATGGATCATTATCGTTTTGGCTGTGCTGGTTCTTTTTGGTGGAAGAAAAATACCTGAGTTTATGCGTGGACTAGGCAAAGGAATGCGTGAATTTAAGGATGCAAAAGACAATATCAAGTCAGAACTTGAAACAGGCATGAAGGAAAAAGACAATAACTAGTATTTTTTTTGTTTACACTTTAAAATTTTGCAGGGGGGAAGATGAATAAACATTTTTTATATTTATTTGCGATCGTGTGCGCACTCCACACTTCAGACCTTTTTGGTAAAGGCAAAGATTCAGTTTATGTACTAAAAATTACAGACACGACCCGATTACGAAAAATCAAGGAGGCCAAAGGAGAAGTCTATAATCCTAAAGGAGAAGACAGCAGCCGCTTTATTGCCCGGAAACCTAAACAAGCGGAGAATAGTCCAAAATCTGTATTTAATGTCAGCACGGCATTATTTGGACCTTTTGCTGATTTCATTTCAGACTACATCAAAAACTATCATAACAATCATGGGGATCGCATCAGCCGAATTTCTTCGCGCAGCAAAGGCCAGTTCAGATTGATTGAAAACATCATGAAACGGTACAATCTGCCCCGTGAAATGAAATCGCTCGCTATCATCGAGTCTGCCCTCAACTGCAATGCAGTATCGCCGGTGGGTGCTGTGGGACCCTGGCAATTTATGGAAGGCACTGCAAAAATGCTCGGTCTTCGGGTAGATGCAGGTGTTGATGAGAGGATGGACTTTTACAAAAGCACGCAGGCAGCCGCCAAATATCTCAAACAATTGTACGGTATGTTTAATGACTACCTGCTGGTAATTGCATCCTATAACTGTGGTCCCGCACCTGTAATCAGGGCCATCAATAGCGGCGCCGGTCGCAGCTTCTGGGATATCAAAGGTCGCCTGCCAAAAGA
>JADYYU010000135.1 GCA_020853515.1 Chitinophagaceae bacterium
CTGGTAAGTGGGCGCCCCCAGTAAAGAATCATGACTGATTTTACCCCACGAATAATTTGGCGCTGCCGATGGGGTGTAAATCGCGGTTTTACTTCTGAAAATATGTGGGCTTTTAGTAAATACATTATAGATTTTTTCAACGGTATGATTGACCACATTATAAATCAGCAGAGTTTGCCCATCAAAACTATTATCAGTGCTGACGGAAACATAGGAAGCATTTCCACTCACTGCGATGATCGATATTACATCGTTGTCATATCCCTGACCCGCAACGGGCAAACCTCCAAACGCAGCATTTGTCATATTGCCATTGGGGAATTGCTCCCTGAAAGCATAGTAGGTTCCCCCAAGTCCTCCAAATTGCTGGTAGGCCGTATAAATATAGCCATTTGAAGCCTTTGCAAAAATGTTAGGCGTATGCTGTGCGTGAGTATCGATCCCATCATCTTTTAGCCATACCAAATTTGAATTTGGATTTATTTTCGCATAATAAATTTTCTGAGGCCAGTAATTCCAGCTTAACATAAATAAAGTATTTAGGGTTACCGCATTTAAAGTAAAAATACCTGCATAGGTTCCGGTCAGAATTACCGTAGAATCAAAAGTGGAATAGATCACATGTCCAACATAATTTCCCTGAGTGGCTGTAAGACTTTTCTGCCAAACCTGCACACCCGAGTTATTATACTGAGTTAATTTATTAGCGCTGGCAACGTATATATTATTAAGATAATCGACACACATATCAATGCTATATTCATTTCCGGCAGTGCCATAGAAGTATGCATTTAAAGCATTTCCATTCAGATCATACTTTGCAATAAACATATCATAGCCTCCGTTCGAGTTCACGGTAATAGCATCAGCATGCAACACAGCAGAATTACTACTACCGCTTAAGATAAGTTCGTTATTACTGTTTACTTTTATGCTAACTACTGAATCGTAAGCACTACCCCAGACACTTTTCGCCCAGATCATATTACCCGATGAATCCCACTTGGCAATAAAAATATCTTTGCTTCCATTATTGGGCAACGTTGTATTGTCATAGACAAACGCACTGTCGCTGTAGGTACCGGCGGTATAAAAATAATTTCCTGCATACTCTACAGCCCTTACGGTACCATTGAATGTATGAGTCCAGGCCCAGGCAGGTACTGAGTACGAAAAGGATTTAAGGCAAAATAATAAAATAGATAAAATGGATATTCTTTTCATGGTTGGATTTTTGGCTGAATAAATTTTGAGCGGCAGAATGACGCTCGTACCACGATGTTATGCGGTCATCAAAATAGCCCCCTATTTGAAGGTAAACTAGCAATTAAAAGAATGATATGCAATTGAAATCTATTTTGATTTCAATGCATTATTCTCATTCTCTAAATTTTCAATCCGCTTGTTCATATCAATGATGTATAAGGTCAGCTCTTCAATTTTCTCTAAAAGCTTCGCATCCATGGTCGCTACATTAATGCCGTCGTTCACGACCTCTGCAGCGCTCGGTACACCCGGTAAATGGCTGTTACTGTTGATGAAACTTTCAACCTCTGTCAGCGGTAATAATTTGTAGTTATTGGCAAAAACATAATCAGACCACTCAGCCGTGTTTTTGACAGACACTTTTATTTTCTCCGTTAAAATTCCTTGCTCTACAAACAATTTGTAACCGGCAGGTGTCAGCGTATTGCCGATTAGTACCGTGCCGGCAGCATTCAATTTCATCACCGTGGCATTATTCGTACCCAGTTCCAATGTACTGCTTTCACGATTCATGATGCTGGCCACATTGCCGGTTGTGCGTAACTCTAGTCCGTCTGCTGCTGTATGACCGCTGGTGCTGTTGGTAATACGCATGGTATCACCCGATACAGCACTGTTGATATGTACCAGACTCATCGGAACCGCACTGCCGCCTAAACCAACATTCCCTGTGTTATAATTTACATTAAACTTCAGCACATTAGCACCGGCTTTGTACATCGATATCCCGATAGCGCCACTGTTAGATATAAACAACGGACCATTGTTATTGCCAAAGCTTAACATGTTTGCAAAAGGATACTGCGACACAAAACCAGCAACACCACTTGCATAGGCACTGCCATACTTGGTGAAGGTAGCGTAGTTAGACGCATTATCGTTGTACAAAGTAAATTTACCAAAGCCGGTATTCAGCGTATTTTCAAGCCGCAATAATTCGCTCGAAACAGTGTTCTTTACATGCAGTTTCACAGTGGGTGTATTGGTGCCAATACCTACGTTAGTGCCTGCTATTACAGTATTGCCACTGGAATATAACTGGGCATTGCCGATCATGGCACTCATCATAATGGATGCGCTTAAAAGAATTTTCTTTGTCATGTTATTTTTGTTTTTAATTGTTTTTTAAATTTATATAGATTAATTGTTCTTAATGACCTTCACCGAATGATACCCCGCCGCTTTCACAAGATACACTCCATTTGGCAGATTGCTTAAATCAATATTGGTTTCTGTTTCGCCTTCACATTTTTGATTGACAATCAGCTTGCCTACCATATCAAATATTTGGATGCCTGTCAGTTTTTCATCATGACTGATATGTATCATTCCTGAAGTTGGATTAGGGTATAATACAATTTCATCTTTTGCAAATGGATTTGCATCCGCTATTTTTCCTAACTGAGGTAATTGCGGAGCACCAGCTGTACAACCATTGTATGCCTGAGCTACAAATACAGAACCCGAATCTGCTTTAAAGCCGGGGTTCAGTGTAACATAGCTGTTAGCATTGGCATCCAGTTTTACATTTGTGCCTGTTAAAACCAATACAGTGCCTGATGTAACAATCCACGACTGACTTTCGGTAAGTGAATTATAAAAAGGTGAATAATTGATCGTAAAATCCGGAACACAGACGATGCAGGGACTGACGTTGAGATTGAGCATCGCAGCAGAATCACAACCATATGCATTTACCAGGTTCACCATGTAACTGCCTGTGCTGTCAAAACTTTGTCCATTCCATAGATAGGGTGTTTGATTGGCACAAATAGAAATATTGGTCAGCGATGAACTGTTTGGATTGACTGTAACATCAAATGTATCCTTTGCAGTTTGTCCGATATTGTCGGTTACCGTCAATGTATAAGAAATATTGCTTGTTGCTGTAAAGCTGACGGAATTGGAATTGGTATTGTTTAAACCGGTCACCGGCAGCCAGCTGTAAGTGAGGGGTGGTACACCTCCGTAGATATTCCCATTGAGTGTTACCAGGTTGCTGTCGCATGCTGTGATGGATTGATTTCCGGGGCCGCTGATTAAAATTTCATGCCCGATTTTGCCGAACTTTCTATATTATTCTGCTCATAACCTAAAGTATAAATCGTATTAATGCTCCTGAGCAAATGATAATCCTGTAAGCCCGATACATGTCCGCACATTTCATATATTTTCATATTGTTTATATTATAATCATAAACGGATAGACTATTCAGATCGGTTCTGCCTACAGATACCAAATTGTTTATGGCGCAAATAGAGCCTGGTACTGAGGTGCCATCATCATAATCATCCGTTACAATAGATAGAGTACCTGCCTGATTAATTTTGTAAATTTCGAAATGGCCCATAGAAATCGGATACCAGGCGGTTTTTGAAATATACGTATTGCCACTTATCGGATCTGCTGCCGTTTTTGCACTATAGACAGCATTTACATTTGATCTGTAGAGCCCCTTTAGCCACAGTGGAACATAGCTAAGGGATATCTTCACACAATAAATATTGGGCAGATTTCCCTGCGCATTGATCGTAAAATTTCCAAGAGTTAAACTACCTGTATAAGTCCCTGTCAAAACTATGGAGGAATCAACCTTTGAATAATCCATTTCCTGTGCCTGCGGAAAACCAGCTTGTGAAGTATAGACACCTGAAGGTGAATATTTATAGAGGAGGCCGCCTGCAAAAAACACATAAATATTATTCAGATAATCGACACACATATCGGAAGCCATTTCAGTACCTGCAGTTCCGTAAATGTTTGAACTGATGAAAGTTCCGTTTAAATTGTACTTTGCTAAAAAATAGTCGTAGCCGCCATTTGAAGTAAGGACATTTCCGCCTGTATTAAGAGAAGCAGAATTAGAATTTCCGGCTATAAGCAATTCATTATTACTATTAACTTTTATACTCACCGCTTGTTCATCCGATACGCCGTAAATATTATTGGCCCAAATCAGATTCCCCATAGTATCCCATTTGGCAATTATAATATCATTGTCGCCATTGTTTGCAATATTTATATTTCCAACTATGAATGCACTATCTGAAAACGTACCTGCAGTATAAATAAAATTATTATGATACTCGATTGCGGATATTTTTCCATTAAAACTATGCCCCCAGCTCCATATTGGTGTAACTGATTTTGCAAGCAGCGTTATGCATATAAAAAAAATAAGCAGGGAGAATTCTTTCCGTCCTTTTTTTTGAATGAGGTATTGACCTTTCATAGATTGAATTTTTGATTATTAATTATTAATTTGATTTCACGACCTTCACCGAATGAGACCCCGCAGCTTTAACATGATACACCCCATACGGTAAAGTACTTAAATCTATATTCGTTTCTGTTTCACCGTTGCATTTTTGATTGATGACTAATTTCCCCACCATGTCAAAAACCTGAATACCTGTAAGTTTTTCATCATGACGTATGTGTATCATGCCGTTGGTGGGATTCGGGTATAAAACAATTTCATTCGCAGCAATTGCTTCTCCGGTAAATATTTTTGCATTAGGTAATTGCGGGGCACCTGCTGTGCAACCGTTGTAGGCTTGAGCTATAAATACGGAGCCGGAGTCGGCTTTGAAACCGGGATTCAGCGTTACATAGCTGTTGGCATTGGCGTCCAATTTTACATTTGTACCTGCTTTTATTAATACGGTTCCTGAACTAATTATCCAGCTCTGGCTTTCAGTAAGTGAATTGTAAAAAGGTGAATAATTGATGGTAAAATTGGGAACACACACGATGCAGGGACTGACGGTCAGACTAAGGGTGGCAATAGAGTCACAACCATTCACCGATATAAAATTGGCTGTATATACTCCTGTTGAATCCAGATTTTGTCCGTTCCATACATAGGGTGTTTGATTGGCACATATGGAAAGATTAGTGGTGACATTGACATTCTGATAAACTCTTACACCGACTGTATCTTTACCCAGACAACCATTGGCATCGCTACCCGTAACAATATAATTAAGCAGATAAGGAGTATAGGCCGGCGTAAAAGGAACATTGTCTGTCACTCCATTGGTCCACGTGTAGCTAAGTGCGCCACTACCGTTGAAAATTACACTTTGTCCTTCACAAATTGTATCATCTGTTACATTTGCAGTGACTGTTGTAAGTACCGCAGCGACATCAATTGAATCGTAACGCCAGCCGCATGAATTATGTGTCCGGTACATGTACCTGCCGGGCTGAATAATTGTTTGTATAAGGCCATTTCCTCCAAACTGGCCGGGAGGGGGATACAAGTAATTACCTACTACATAATACCAGGCGCCCGGTATACCATTATTGGTATACAGTTCCATTGTATCGCATAACAAAGGAAATTGTGATGTAATATTTGCAGGAGGAATGGGATTTTGTACATCGATATTAAAGGTGTCTTTGGCCACCTGGCCCAGTTGATCCGTCACCGTCAGGGTATAAGAAATATTAGTTGTTGCGGTAAAACTGACTGTATTTGTATTGGTATTGTTCAGCCCGGTAACCGGCAGCCAACTGTAGGTAAGAGGCGGCACACCACCACCGATATTTCCGGTGAGCGTTTGATTATTGCCATTACAAACAGTTACATTCTGGTAAGTGGGC
>JADYYU010000136.1 GCA_020853515.1 Chitinophagaceae bacterium
GGAGGCAGTCCGTCTATAGTGACCGACACTCTATTTTTGTCGGCCAGCAAAGTTGCTTCATGCGCATAGTGATTAATTTTGCGCACGTTTTGCTGTCCACTGACACTTGTTGAAAACAGCAACATCAGGCACAGAGCGATCCGCATGTTTCTTTTAAAATTTAAGATCATCGAAACTGGTTTTAGGTGTGCTTAAGCCGGAAGTGTGGTTGACCGTCTCTTGTTTTGGATGTGCGATCTCTGCGTTCATACTTTCAAGATAATCGGTATTGATATAATTCGGAAACAGTGATGGAATGATCATATTCTTATCAATATCTGCCAGTTCAAAAGTATTCTGCAATCCATTTACCCTGATCACTTTTCCGTGCAGCAAATGCCGTAACACGTATCCGCCTGAGGTGTATTCTATTTTAATCACTGATTCAGGTGTCAGGCTGCTGTAGAAATGATCGTCGTTCGGGATGCTGTATGATTTTGCACCGATCTGAAAGGTCGAATTTTTTAATTGCTGTACGTTGAGTGGAGTGCTTTGACTAAAAACGTAGGTGGTTTCTTCGCCTTCAATGCTGCCCAGTAATTTACGGACGCGTTCATAAACTGATGTCTTGGTCGAAGCAGCCGTTTTTGCAGGTGTTGAAGCCGCTTCCCGGTGCTTGCGTATTTTTTGTATCGGGTATCCGATCACTTCCGAATTCACCTGCATGCTTCTGTTAAATACGCCTTTAATGCAGACGTCTTTCAGTTCGTTGTTTTTCAGCAGGAAAATGCCGGCTTTAGGAACCTGCAAACGACTCATTATTTTTTGTTCAAGCTTTAAGTACAGTGGTTGAAATAAGAAACCTCTGCCTGTAAAGATCACCCCTTCGTAGTGAATATCCGGCATGGAATTTTTTAGAATTTCCAAACTGCTCACTACTTTTTCGGTAATGGTTTCTGTGGCGATTTCTATATATTGATAAAAATCAGCAACTTGTTCTATCCGTTTTAAAATATCTATGATGGTATTGATGTCAACACCGGATCCGTTAATATCTTTCAATTTGATACTGCCTGATGATGCCTGATCCCATTGAGTTTTAACGGATTTGTTTTCTGTAAATTTCTTTTTTAATCGCTCCAGCTCATTAAAAAATTCATTTCTGACAGCAAGATCATTTTTTAATGGTTCAATGATTTTTGCCCTGATGGCATGCTGTACTTCAGGGTCGTCGTTGTTTTGTTCTCTGATATAATGAATCAGGGTTTCAAACAGGGCGTTTGTAATGAGGTTGCCAGCGCCCGCAAAACCATTACGGTACACCGGTAGGATTTTAAAAATATCATCATGGCCGGTTTTTACTACAGAAAAATCTGTGGTTCCTTTGCCGGCATCTATAATGACATATTGTTTGCCGGGCATTATGTTAACGTCGGGTTTACTCATATAACCTACAAGTGCAGCGTCGCTTTCAGAGATGGTGAGTACCTCAAAACCTGCTATACCAGCCAGGTTTTTCTGCTGAAAAACTTGCAGAATAGCGCGTATATTTTGTTGAATATGTGAAACTGATTCACTGTCGTAAATATTAGGAACCAATAATGTGATCCGCACAAAGCGCTCCTTTTCATGGATCGCAAAATCTTTCTGTATATACGATTCCAGCAAATACATCAAAACGGAATTGTGCACTTTTTCTACAATATGATCCAGTGTAACTGATGCCGGATAGTTATTTCTGCTTATTTTAAATTTGATATCCTCCAGCAGGTCGTGATGACCATGTATGATTTTTAAATTAGGTAACTGATAGTGTTTATTTTCTTCCTGTGTTAATAATTTTCCGCTCGATTTATCTACCAGTATTTTAAGATGTTCTTCGGGTGTACGCAGAAATTTGTCGCTGTTGAATGCAGCGTCAATAGCACCGAGATCTGACTTTACAAAAAAAACCGATTTGAAAAACCGAGTCCCTTTTTCCTGCTGATAATATTCGGCCTGCGACTCTGCAGTGGCATTTTGTTTGCTGATCATTAAATTGCGAACGTTATCAAACAGATCTTCATTGAGTGGCATCACCGGGTTGGATAGATTGTGCAGATAGCTTGAAACAGCCAGTTGCGAAGCTTCTGATCCAAAGTCGAGGGCGATGCCAAGAAATTGTTTTGGATGACAAATATTAATTTTCAATCCTGCAATGCAAGTGGCAAAGCGGACATTGACCTGCAAATTTTTCAGATCGAAAAGCTGGTCGCTCAGCCGGGTGATCTTTGCATCTATGTAAATACCATTTGGTGAATAAGTACAAATGAATCGCAGGTCCTGTGAACCCAGTGTAAACTCTTCCCGGCTGTTGGGTTCAACAGGCAGCTCCTTGCTGTTGTCAACGACTTCGTTTTCGCCGATAGAATCAAAAAAAGATCTCTTGGGGGGCACTGCAATCGTTGCTGATTCAGGTTTCGATTTTGAGGCTAACAAAATTTCAATTACATTTTCATGAGCCGAAAACTGTACTTCCATATCCTGCAGCCGCACATCGAAATTGTTTTCTTCAAAACAAATGAGTTCATGACCTGCAGGAATGGAGAATAAATTAAACAGGTTAGTTTTGTCAAATTCAACTACAAATTCCGGCAGACTTTGCGGCAATTCGCCTTCTTTTAATTCACATATCCATTGTCTTCTGTTATTGATATTACTGGTGATTGAGTACATGAATGGTTTGATTGATTTTAAAAAAGTACCGGATTTAAGCTGACACCGTTATAAGGCATTACAAACTTAGTATTTATTTTGTCCTTTTTAAAATTATCAGAGGGCCTTAGCCTTCATTCGGGCCTCGTTTATTTTATTTTTAACATATGCAAAAGTTGGATTTTTACAGTCGCGGGTTTTGCCGAACCAATTAATGAAAATACTGTAAAGTAGCAAGGTGAAGAAAATCTCATTATTAATATTAAATTTGAGCTATAATTCAATACCAATATGAGAAATTTTTTATTCCTGCTCGTTCTGCTTGGTGGCTTTCAGTCTTCGGCTCAAACGTCTGCAGATGTTACCTTTCAAATTTCAACAGTCACAACCATTTCACCACCCAGCATTCAATTAAAGTGGCGAAAGGTATTGAATATTACAGGTTACAATGTACACCGCAAGCTTAGAAATGCCGCCAACTGGACTACCCTGGCTACTAATTTACCCGAAAGTGATACTTTTTATACTGACAATACAGTGGCTCCGGGCATTGGCTATGAGTACCGGGTCAGCGACGCAGGAATGAATGCCACAGGTTATATTTATGCGTCCCTCAATTTGCCGGCCCAGCACCATACCGGTAAGATTATAGTGGTAGTAGACAGTAATTATTTGCAGCCGCTCGCCACAGAGATCAAAACATTTGAAATGGACCTGATCAAAGAAGGGTGGACGGTAGCAAGAGTGAATGCCGGCAGAAATCAAAGTGTGGGCAGCGTGAAACAGGCCATCAGCAATATTTATGCTTCAGCGCCGGGATGGGTAAAGGGCATTGCGATCATCGGTCATGTACCGGTTCCCTACAGCGGTTCATTAAATCCTGATGGTCATCCCGACCACAGCGGCGCCTGGCC
>JADYYU010000137.1 GCA_020853515.1 Chitinophagaceae bacterium
TGAGCACATTATCATTCCCTTTGCCTTCAAGCCAGTAGCGATCTGGCTGATAGCCAAAGGCAAAAGGCAGACCGGTATTGGTATTATTTCTGAAATTAACCCCTAACAACTGGGTACTGTCCATATAACCTGGTAAAATGGTGCCCATATTTTCGTTGTAACTGAAACTGGCTCTTTTTACCATCATCAGCAAACGGCCTGCAAAGCGTACTCCGTCTGACGGATTGGTACCCCTCAATTTTTTCTTGAGTGCTTTTTCATCTTTTTTCTTTTTGGCTAGTGCTCTTGCGTTGGCATTGGCGATACTGTCTTTGCGTATTTTATCTTTGGTATCAGCATTCGAGATCTTGGCATTCGGATTTCCGTTCAGCACTTCCGACTTTTCTGCATTCTCTTTAGACTCTTTTTCATTCTTTTCATTTTTGACCCGGTCGCCATTGCTGCCAACCATATCGGTTTCGCCGCTGGTAGCGCCTTTTCCGTCTCTTTCACGACCGCTACTTCCTTTGCCCGAAGCGGCAGTCCCTTTTTTATCAGGCTGCATCATTTTACCGGGATTATTATTCTTTGCTGGGGCCTTAGGCGCATTGATGGTTTTTAATAGTTTTACTTTATTATAAAGCTGCGCAAAATTAAGCTCTCCGTTTACCTGCCGGTTTTGCGTATTGCCTTCTACATTACCCAGATTTTTTGCCAGCAAAGATGCGGCAGTCCAGTTAAAAGTTGATGCATAACTGGCCCTCAGGGTCGTCCAGTCGAGCAAGGGGAATTTACTAAGTGGTACGTTGTAATTGGCATTCAGACTTTGGTTGTAGCCTGTGTTTCGGCCCAGCCGGCTTACATTATTCCAAAAGGTATCTTTTTTAGCCTTGGTATCAAGCCGTCCATAGGGTTCATCAATTCTGGAATTATTATTGGCCGAGTAATCGAATGAGAGTGATTTGGTTAGATCCCATCTGATATTGTAGGTGCGGTTCCAGGTAAAAAATTTATAAAAATTAGGTTCGATCGGATAGGCTCCTTCATCAATATTCCGAACTTTGGTTTCCCCTACCGTCCGGTTGAGGGTATTTCGCATATTGAAATTCGCCGGCAGCAGATTGAAATTAAAATCTCTGATCAACTGATAATATTTACGCTTTTGCGGAATGAGTTTTTTAAAGGGTTCTACCGATTTCGATTTAATAATATAGGCATATCCCAGCGAAGCATGGTGCTCATCCAGTTCATCTTTTTCAATCAGCGGATTGTGCTTATTGGTTTGGGTGTAAGAGTAGCTGACATCAAAATTTTGCAAATCCCAGGGTTCTTTCTTTTTATTACTGGTAGGTGCTATCCTGAAATTCTGCACATTGAAGCTTTTGATCGAGGTAAAGTCCTGGGCTATCTTCTTCACAGAATCTTTTTGTTTGCCAGAATAGCCGTCTACCTTGTCTTTAAATTTAATATCCAGATCGTAGGGATCATACACGGGGTTGCTCACCGATTGTGTATAGCCTGCAAACACCGGCAGTTGCACACCCCACGATTTTGGGGCCAGCTTTCCGGCATTGATATTGGCCGACACATCAAACTGGGTAAAGTTATCGCGTGAACGTTGATTGACTTTCTGGTCTATATTGCCATAGCCGGCCGTATGCATATTCCCACTCATTTTGATGGTACCCAGATCGGCCAGTTGCACCTCTACCCTGCCGACGGCTGCTGAACCACCTGACTCATCGAGGTTGGACAACCGCAATTCGTTAAACCAAACTTCGGCACATTTTTTAGCCCCGTCATCATTCGGATCGTTGGGCGTTTTTTGAGGATTAAGCACGCCCACCATAGCCATTTTTACATCGCCCAGATTCGGGTTACCCACAATTTTAATATAATTCCCTTTACTATCCTGTGTTACATAAGGAATGGCGTAGTTCGCACCACTTTTATTTCTTTTTAATTTGGCAGCTACCAGCTCCGCAAACTGTATATCCATTTCGTTGGCTTCGGGCCAGATGAGTTTCGGATCGCGGGTACCCCAGTCTGTAAATGTAAGTGGCACCTGATATTCATAATAATTGCCGACAAAATCGCTGCCGAGTCGGATGAATCCGCGCAAGTCACCTTTTTTGATCGGTCCTGATTCTGAATTTTCGGCATGTACAAACATCTTCATGGCTTTAAACTGCCGCATGTCCATACCCAGCGACTTAAAAGCACCGCGTGAATCGCCATCTTCGAGACCACAAACCTGAATTGAAAGTGATTGCTCATTCTGTTGAATCGTTTGTCCGTTTGAAACCTGTTGTTGTTGCCTTTGTATACCGGGAGGAGTAACATAAGGAATGGGATAGCGGCTGCTGTTTTCCTCCACACTCACTGAATAAAGGTTAAACATGGTGGCGTTGTTGTCTTCATTCGGCACCAGCTCACCCGGATTTTTTAAAGAAAAATTATAGCGTCTCCATTGATTACGTCCCAGTTCAAGACGGGCGAAACGCATAATGACGCTGTCCTGAAAACCGGTCAGAAACATACGCATAAAGCGGATCGATTTAAAATCTGGGATACTTCCGACCCGGTCAGTATATTCTCTGATTGGAATTTTAAATTGATACCAGGTTTCGCTTTCAGTATTATTGTTGGCCAGCTTAACCGAGGTCACCTGCTTGTTCACAATATAATTGGTACCCACAGCCATATTTGGCTTCATATCAATTCTGTACTGGAAATATTGTTCATTTTCATTCAGGGTATTATCGCGGTTGATATCTTCAGATTCAGGCACATTGGTAAATGCATTCGAATATTGAGTATTATTATTGGTAACCGGCGAATTCCCCTGCGAATTATTGAATCTCCTGTACCTTTTTAAAATTGGCGTATTTGCATTATCGTAATCATCGCCCCTGAAATGATGAAAATCATCATTTGAAGGATCGTTTGCTGCAGTGATATACGCCTGAGAAGTATTGCCGAAATTGGTATTTAGTTCATTGAGAAAATTTTGAAACTGGATGGCCTCTTCATCATTGGTCATACCA
>JADYYU010000138.1 GCA_020853515.1 Chitinophagaceae bacterium
GGCCACCCCCAGCGCAATGATGGTGAAAAACACGCCGCTGTTAAACGGCAGGCCAAAGGAGTTGACAAATAAGATATCCATTTGAGAGGCCAGCATAGGTACCGACTGAATCACACCTATCTGCACCACCCCTGTAATCACACAACCGATCAGAAATGCAATAATCGTTCCCCGTGTTGTAACCGGATATTTTTTAAAGTAATAAACCATTACAATAGCCGGGATGGTCAATAAGTTCAGGAGATGCACACCAATAGAAAGGCCCAATATAACAGCTATGAGAATGATCCAGCGATCTGCGTATCCCTGCTCCACACTTAACCTGTCTTCCCATTTCAGAATGGCCCAAAAAACCAGGGCTGTGAGAAAAGAAGATAATGAATACACCTCACCTTCAACGGCTGAAAACCAAAAAGTATCGGAAAAGGTATATGCGAGCGCCCCCACAATACCTGCGCCCATTACCACCATCAGGTTACTTTGTGTCAGTTCTTCCTGTTGCTTGGCTATAATGCGTTTGGCAAAATGGGTGATGGTCCAGAATAAAAACAAGATGGTAAAACCGCTGCTGAGAGCCGAAAGTGAGTTGATAGCAACGGCGGCGTTTTTAATACCTCCGAATAAGATAACAAAAAACCGTCCGATCATCAGAAACAGGGGTGCACCAGGCGAGTGTACAACTTCGAGCTTAGCAGCACCGGCTATAAACTCCCCACAATCCCAAAAACTGACAGTTGCTTCCTTGGTCACCATGTAAACCGTGCAGGCGATCAGGCAAATAACCCAGCCAATTATATTGTTTATCTTATTATAATTCATATTGTGTAATGTATAAGAGAGCAAATATAAAAAAATGAATGATAGTGTTGCGATTTGTTTTTCGTTAAATTAAAATAAAATCGGCCGCTGCAGGCACTTGTCATTGCCGGACAGACTGTTTTTGAAAAAATGAAATGAATGGAATAAAGTATCTTTGCATTTCATCTTTTATAAATATTCCGAATGAACAAATATAGCACCCTCTTCACCCTGCTTTTCGTTTTGCTGCTGGGCAGCTCCTTTAATGAACCCGCCTCTTGGTTAACTTTTGAAACGGGTGAGGCGAGTATCCAATTTCCTGGTAAGGTGAATACCGAAAGCAATGTCGTTGATTCTGAAGTAGGTAAATTAACCATGAAAATTACGATGTATGACGCCTCTTCCGAAGATACGGCTGAAAACCTGGTGTATGGCCTGTTTAGCACTATCTACCCCGATTCAGTGATCAGTTCCAATAAGAAAGAAACAGTACCAAAGTTTTTTAGGGGAGCGATTGATGGTGCAGTTAAGAATGTGAATGGCAAACTGCTCAGCGAAAAGGAAATTACAATAGGTAAATATCCCGGCCGCGAGATCAAGGTTGATTTTAATGAAGGACAGGCGGTGATCAGTATGCGTTGCTATCTGGTAAAAAACGTTATGTATATTCTGCAGGTGATCACGCTCACTCCGAAAGCCGGTAATGCCTCCATTGCTAAGTTTTTTGATTCGTTTGCTTTAAAAGCGTGATGCCTTGCTACCCGTTCCGGATTGACTGCCATGGTGCCGGATCTTGTATGTACACCCCTGCTGTCACCGTATCTTGATGTTAATCATCATCGTAGATTTTCATTTTGTAAACAAAAAGGCAACCGATCAGTGCCGGTATAATCAGATTGATCAGCCAGAGCATCAGCGACGATGTAATAATACCCAAAGCATTGGCACATAAAGGTGATAGAAAATACACAGCGGTCTCACTGCGTACTCCGATCTCTGCGATGGCAATGGTAGGTACAATAGCCATCGCCCAAAAGATCAGCCAGATGGTAAACAGCAGGTCGATGACGGGAGCGTACACCATCATGATGTGCAGCAGCAGCAAAAACTGAACAGTGTACACACTATACCGCAAAAAGGAAAGCAGGAGTATTTTCAGCAGTTGCCCCTGATCAAATCGCTTTACAATTTCAAGGTAAATCTTGATCTTCTTTAAAAATGAAATACCGCTGGTCCATTCGATTATTTTATACAAATGAAAATAAAAGTAGGTAAGCCCTATACAAAGCGCAATACTACTGATGAGCAACACATTCAGCCAGGGTGTGTACTCAATGTAAGCGATATAATAAATGAGTCCGATTAATCCTAAAAAACCGGTAACGATCAATTGAGCAAAACTTCCGATAATGGTAACCGTTACACCCTGAATTTTATTGACATTGCGCAGATATAAGATACGACCCATATACTCCCCGATCCTGTTTGGCGTGATCACGGAAACCGCCACACCGGTCAGTACAGACTGTAATGATCTGAACAGCGAAAACTCTTCGGTACCTTTCAATAACAGACGCCATTTACCTGCTTCGATAGTCCAGTTTACCACCATGAGCAAAATAACAAGCACCAGTAAAGCGATTTTTTCAGTATTCCATTCAGTATACAGATTATACAGTGTAGATTTGAGATCTTTTTGTCGCTGAATCTGATTATAAAGTGAATAGGCCATCCAAACAAACAAACAAACCCCGATCACACTCTTGAAGATTAATTTTATATTTTTGTTTTTTAGCACCCTGTAAAAATAATAAGCTTGCATCGCAAATCTGAAATAATTTTGGGCATAGACCCCGGAACCATTGTAATGGGCTACGGCATCATTGAAATCATCCGGAACAAACCTGCGCTGCTGGAAATGGGTGTGCTTAAATTGTCGAAATACAAAGATGCCAATCACCGCCTGCAACTGATTTATAATAAAATTACCGAATTGCACAACGCTTTTAAGCCTACCCAATTCGCGATCGAAGCACCGTTTTTTGGCAAGAATGTGCAGAGTATGCTTAAACTTGGCAGGGCACAGGGTGTGGCCATTGCATCGGCTATGCAACATGGATTAAGTGCCTGTGAATATTCTCCAAAAAAAATAAAACAATCCATCACCGGTAATGGAAATGCCAGTAAAGAGCAGGTATGGAAAATGCTGCAACAGATTCTTCAATTTGAAGACAGGCCCGAATTTCTCGACTCGACGGATGCGGTAGCGGTAGCCTTGTGTCATTTTTATCAGGCGCTGAAGCCGGGCATACCTGTTGCAGATGCCGGCAACTGGGAAACTTTTTTAAAGAATAACGCGCACAGAATTAAAAAATAAGTATATTTAACATTCTGCATGAGCAACAAAACCCTTCGTGTCATCTTTATTCTTTCTGTACTGAGTACTATCCTGATGATAGCGATTCAGTTTTTTCTGATTAAAAAAGCGTACAAAAAAGAAAAAGATATTTTTAATGCCCAGGTAACTTCCGCACTGCGCGAAGTAGCTGTGATTGTGCTGCAAAAGAATAATAACTATAGCCAGGTTGACAGTATTATATCACGCGTAGACGAAGATTATTATACCGTCAGGATCAATGATAAAATTGACACCACCGTACTGGAAAATCTGGTGAAGCGGGAATTCAATTCTCAAAATATAAAAACCGACTTTGAAATTCTGGTATATGACTGTGAAAGTGACGATGTGGTATTCAGAAAATATATCAATCTGAATAAATCAGAAACAGATGAGGAAGTGATCTCTAAGAAATTCCCTAAAAACCTGAAGCACAATAATTATTTTGCCATTCACTTCCCCAATCTCGACCGGCTGCTGACGAATGAGATGATCGGCTGGGGATTATCCAGTCTGGTACTGTTTTTATTTCTGCTGACACTGGCCTATGTTATTTTCTCTATCTTCCGGCAGAAGCGTCTGAGTGA
>JADYYU010000139.1 GCA_020853515.1 Chitinophagaceae bacterium
AAATTATCAAATTATCAAATTATCAAATTACCAAATCATCAAATCATCAAATCATCAAATCATCAAATCATCAAATTACCAAATTACCAAATTACCAAATTACCAAATTACCAAATTACCAAATCATCAAATCATCAAATTATCAAATTATCAAATTATCCATTCACCCACCCATCCCGATCATCCGGACTAAACTTCCATGGCGCCATATTATTTTCTATATTGCTAAACATCATATTCCATTCCTGCGGTGCATTACTTTCCTCCATCACCAGGTTTCTTCGCAATTGCATAATAATATCCAGCGGTGAAATGCTCACCGGGCATTCTTCTACGCAGGCATTGCAGGTGGTGCAGGCCCTCAGTTCTTCGGTGGTGATATAATCATGCAGTAAAGACTTACCATCGTCTTTAAATTCTTTATTTTCATTGATGTTTCGGCCAACTTCTTCCAGACGGTCGCGGGTGTCCATCATGATCTTACGCGGTGAAAGTTTCTTACCGGTTTCGTTGGCCGGACAAGCGGCACTACATCTTCCGCATTCTGTGCAACTATAGGCGTCCATCAGGTTTTTCCAGCTCAGGTCCTGCACATCACGGGCTCCAAATTTCATTACAGGGTTGGCATCGGCGTTGGCAGGAGCCAGTTCGGGTTGCATCATATACAGTACTTCATTCTGAATTTCAGGCATATTCTTCATTTTGCCTTTCGCTTCCAGTCGAGCGTAAAATGCATTCGGGAAAGCGAGAATCACATGCAGATGCTTCGAATAGGGCAGGTAATTCATAAACACAAAAATACCGGCGATATGCAGCCACCAACAGATACGTTCGAGGGCAATGAGCGTGTTTTCAGAGAGGCCGTTAAACAAGGGCGCCAGGTGCCGTGATATCCAGAATTGATCGGTAAGTGCGTAATGCGCCGACCCGAGAGCCTGCAGGTTGAGGTCGCAGGCAGTCATAATGAGAAACAGCGACATCAGCACGATTTCAAATGTAAGGATATAGTTGGCATCGCTTCGAGGCCACCCGCCGAGAAGTTCACCTTTATTCAGCCTTTTCACTTTCACAATATTTCTTCTGACCAGAAAAATAATACAGGAAACCAGTACCAGAAAGGCTAAGATCTCAAATACGCCGATCAGAAAGCCGTAGAGGGATCCCAGAAAGGGGGCAAAGAGGCGGTGATGTCCGGCCAGTCCATCCAGAATAATTTCCAGAATTTCGATATTGATGATAATAAAACCGGCATAGACAAAAAAGTGCAAAACGGCCACCATCGGGTTTTTGAACATCTTTTTTTGTCCAAATGCATTCAGCAGCACATTGCGCCAGCGTTGAGCGCTATTGTCGGTGAGGTCTTCATCTTTTCCTAACAGGATATTTCTCCTGATTTCCTTTACTTTTTTAGTAAATAAAAAAATGGCAATTGCGGAAATGGCCAGGAAAAGGATCTGTTGAACGATCTGCATAAATGAATTTTATGGTTATAGCCACAAATTTAAACTTAATGTTCACATTTTAGCAGACATATTATTTAAAAACTATCAACTATTTTTACCGAAAAAAACGATGGACAAAAAACTGCAGATACTGGATGCCGCACAGGTGGAAATGAAACTTAAGCGGATCGCCTATGAAATTGTGGAGAATAATATTGGCAAAAAGGAGATTGTACTGGCTGGTATCAGAGACAATGGGGTGGTGCTGGCAGGTTTGCTGAAGGGGCATATCGAAACCATCAGTGATATTATTGTGCGTGTGATCGTGATCCTTATTAATAAGCAAAACCCGATTGAATGTCAGGTGGAAGAGGAATTTGACCCCAAGGGAAAAGATATCATTGTGGTGGATGACGTGGCAGATTCAGGACGTACTGCCATGTACGCATTGAAACCATTTTTAAAAGACCTGCCCGAGAAAATTCAACTGGCAGTACTGGTTGATAGAAAACATAAAAAATTTCCGGTAACAGCCGATTATGTGGGCATCCAGTTGTCAACCAACTTACATGACACAATAAGGGTTACCATTGCTAAAAATCTATCAATAACTGCCTATATCGAGTAGTTAGTGGCCATTGCTAGACGTAAGATTACTTATAAGAAACTATTGTATTTAAAAAAATAACTCACTCGAATGAAAACTGTAAGGTATTTGCTACTTATTTTATTTTTAATATGTGTTAATTGCATAAGTGCTCAGACTGTTGTGTGTGACAAATCCAAGATGTCTAAACATGATAGAGTATTGCTTGAGAAATTTTGGTTACAATTTAGAAAGGCGCTTAACGCGAAAAGAAATTTGCAACTTAGCAAACTTATTGTGTTTCCTTTTGAATGTGGATATTGCCCAAATGGCGCAATTATAGCGAAATCAGTTGACCGTTTAGTAAATCGCAAATTATTTGAAAAGGAGTATTTTGAGATTTTTTTTAGAAGTAAGTTGAGAAGAACAGTAAATAACAGTACAGGATTTGAGAATCTCTTTGTTTGGTATTCCTATGATGTTTGTAAGTACGCTGTTGGATATGTGTCAACGGAACCGACACGAGATAATGAGGGAGCGCAAACACTATTTACCTTAGCGAAAGTTAAAGGTGAATTTAAAATTGTTTCAACTTATACAGTACCATGAATTTTTATGTAACGGTCACTAACACTCGGCATAGCGTCATGGCGGCTGAGTAGCTGTTCTGTCTGATTTTCTTTATTGAGCTTTGGAATCTATTTTTAACTGCTTATCTTTGAATTCCTCTACGATCGCCTGTCGAGGGACCGGTACATCCGAAACATCCGCACAGGTTTTATATAATCAAAAGCTATCTTTTATAGAAAAATTAAAGAAGTCTTAATTTGTCAGCTCTCTTACTTTTACCGCTTTATGAAGATCATACCTATCAGTTTACTGGCCATTTTTTTGTTTGTCGTGAACGCATCTGCACAGTCGGGCGTTTTTAAAGGAATCGTAAAAGATGCTGTTAGTAATCAACCCTTAGATTTTGCGGTGGTTTTATTACAGGGAACTAACCTGGGCGCAAAAACTGATACGGCGGGTAGGTTTGAAATTGCCAATCTGAAACCCGGATTGTATAATATAGAAGTGAGCATGATCGGATATAAGAAGAAAGTGCTTTACGAAATAGCCGTAGACAATTCAAAGCCAACCTTTATTGAAATACTTCTTGAGAAATCACAAAAAGAGATCAAAGAGGTGAAGGTCAAAGCAGATAGAAAGGATAAGTCAGAAGAAAGTCCGCTTTCGCTCAAAAATATCGGGGTGAATGAAATACAGCGCAACCCGGGCGGCAACCGTGATATCAGCAAAGTGATCCAAAGTTTGCCCGGAGCAGGCTCAAGTGTCGGTTTTAGAAATGACATCATCATCCGGGGTGGCGGACCTTCCGAAAACAGATTTTATCTGGACGGTATCGAAATCCCGAATATTAACCATTTTGCTACACAGGGTGCTAACGGCGGACCGGTGGGCATCCTGAATGTTGATTTTCTGCAGGATGTCGCTTATTATTCAGGTTCCTTTCCGGCAAACAGGGGCAATACCCTCAGCAGTGTGTTTGATTTTAAAATGAAAAACCCGCGGGCTGATGGCTGGCATGGTGCTTTTAC
>JADYYU010000140.1 GCA_020853515.1 Chitinophagaceae bacterium
CTGCACCAACTGCCGGTTTGCACTTTAGCCGTGAGCTGATCAAGAAACTGGAAATCAAAGGTGTTAACTTTGCAGAAGTGACCCTGCATACCGGTTTAGGCACTTTCAGACCTATTGAAGTCGAAGATATTTCAAAGCATAAGATGGATGCAGAGTATTATGAAGTAGATGATTATGCCTGCAAAATTGTAAACAAGGCCAAAGAAGAGGGCAGAAAGATCTGTGCCATCGGTACCACGTCTGTGCGAGCCATTGAATCGTCAATTACTACTACGGGTATGCTAAAGCCGTCTTCAGGATGGACGAATGTATTTGTTTCTCCTCCCCATGATTTTGCATTAACCAATGCACTGATCACTAATTTTCATTTACCCAAAACGAGCCTGCTGATCATGGTAGCTGCCTTTATGGGTTATGAATTAACGATGGAAGCTTACAAAGTGGCCATCAAAAATAAGTACCGCTTTTTCAGCTATGGAGATGCGATGCTGATCATCTAATCTTTAACTAACAAAATATATGAAAAAGACTCGCTGACGCGGGTCTTTTTTTTGCTTTTGCGACAGATCAGCTATATAACCTCCTGGCAATGTCATGCTGAATTTTAAAGTAGAATAGGTGTGGACAGTTATGAATATTGCAGCTACTTAGCCCGGATTGTCTTTGCAGTATGCAGTCCTATTTTACATCACATTCATTGAAAGGTTAGGTGACAGGGAGTAGATGGCGAAATTGCTCTGATATTATCGCAAAAAAAAGGCCTGCAATCAATGCAGGCCTTTTCGATTATATGTTGGCAGATTATCTGATCAACGTCAGATCTCCACGTAAGAATTGAGTTTTACCATTCGGATAAGCGACCCTTACCAGATAGTAATACACGGCCGGATCCTGTGCTTTTCCTTTGTAATTGCCATCCCATCCTTTGCTGATATCCTGTGTTGAGAATACTTCAGTACCCCATCTGTTGAAGATCTTGAATTCCTGCACGTTGATAAATTTGCGTGCAGTTACCCTGAATACATCATTTACACCATCCCCATTTGGAGAGAAGGCATTCGGCAGCACTACATCCTGCTGAATTACATGGATATGGATAGAATCTTTTTGAGGACAACCCTGCAAAAGACTAACACCGGTAACCGTGTACGATATATCTTCAAATGGTGTTGAGATCGGACTATTACTTTGAGAGTAGCTCAGATAGGTACTTGGAGTCCAGTAGTAGAACGGTGCACCTGAAGCTCTTAACTGTACAAAATCGCCCTGATAGATGGTTGTGTCACTGTTATGCAAGATCAGGTTGAACGGAGGATGGTTTTCAATGGTAGTAGATAAGGTATCCTGACAACCATGCGGATCGAGCAAAACTGCGTAGTAAGTAGTGGTGCCAATGGCAGTTGCAACGGGGTCAGGACAAAATTCGCAGCTCAGGGTTTGAGCAGGATACCATTGGTAAAGGCCGTTACCGCCAGTAACCCATAACTGCACCGGTTGTCCGTTACAAACCAGTGTATCCGGAATGATCGATCCTGCAGCGAATGGCCAAACCTGCACATGGAAAGTGTCAGAGGCTGTACAACCTGCATTTGGTGAGGTGACTGTAAAAATAATATCCTCTGAAGTTGTACCAACAAAGGTCGGATTATATCCACCGGCATTGATCAGATTGGCATTTGGATTCCAGCTTATATTATAATTAAACGGAGGATTGACAATAGCATTAATCGGTACCGTGGCACCTTCGCATAGTTCAAGATCCGGCATCGGTGTGATGGCAGGTATCGGATCAACTTTTACTTCAAAGCCGCGTACCACAGGTGCACAGGTTTTATAGGTACCGGTGACCGTATAATAATAGGTACCGAAATTAGCCGGGGTGATTACTGTATTGAGCATGGTGGGGTCAAGCACACCATTCGGCGGGGTCCATAGGGTAATAAGACCTGTGTCTTTTATACCTGCCGTGCTGATACTGCCTCCCAAACAAAATGTAGTGTCGTGGTTAAATAAGGTCATGGACAATGAATCTCTGATTTCTATCACGATGCTATCGGTCAGGTTACCTGCGCAACCGCTGATAATGTATATTTTGATAAATTCTGAACCTTCGGTCAAACCATCTGCAAATGCATACACAGGGATCGTGATCATGGTGTCATTCGGATTTGGAGTGAAGATGATTTGATTCGGGAAAGTATTGTAATCGATGGTATTTTGTGCAGTGCCGGTAATGACAAAATTAACAGTATCTGAAGCAGGTAACGCTCCGATTACTTTCCTTTTTACCTGCAAAAATACGGTATCGCAACCTTCAACTATAAAAGGACTGCCATTTGCACCGATGAGGCCACCCAGCAGATTATAGGAAATAATGTTTGAGGTAAAACTTTTGGCTTTGAGGAATACGCCTGAGTCAAAAATACCATCCCCTTTATCTGCAATGGCTAATTTAATATGGTAAGTACTGCAAGGCACCACTTCTGATTCAGCCCGCAAGACAGTTGTAAAACCCTGATAGGTGACAGTGCCCGGGGCCACTGCTCCGTTACATACAAAATAGGCACAGGTATTATTGGCTGCATTAAACATGCCACAACCCGGTGTAGCACCAAAGCAGAAGTTCGGTGTGTTACAACAACCGGGTGTATTTGGACAATAAATCGTACTAACTCCAACCGGACAGGTCAGCGAGCCGGGAACCAATGCGATGTTTTTGGCGCCTCCGGCAAAAGGGCCGGCTATGCCAGGTCCGCTTAAAAAGAAACCGAAAACATCGTTAAAGAAGCTGCACGTATAACTTAAATATTCTTCAGAGCCGAAAACATAGTCAAACTTAACAGAGTCACCGGTGGTTACAAAGTCAAATTCAAGTATGCATTTATCATAGGTGGCGCCATTAATTAATTGCGTCAGATCAGGATCTCCGCCATTGCCTGTAGAGCCGGATGCGAAATCAGCAACGGGTCCGTTGGCGCCAATGATGCCGGGGCCGGAAGCTGCTACGCCAGTTGTTAATACGATGCCACTGTCCATTCCAAGATTGGAGTTGGTAGCGGTAAACAAACCACTGGCCAGATTTGGACTACCTGCCGGAGCCGCACCACAGTTAATGGTAGGATTGCTGACCGTAACACCGGTTCCTACCAAAGTTTGTGCTAAAATGGCTGCAGTATTATTGGCAGTTACATTTACCTGTGCAAACGAGGACAGACAGATCACAAAAAAGGGAATAAATAAAAGTACTTTCTTCATAGCAAATAAGAATATTTTGGGGTAAGACGGTATAAATTTAATAAAAGTTTGGTAAAAATAAGCAGTTTTTTAACAATTAGAAACTAATTGTCAATAACTTGGTTAAATTTGTCAGCTCAGTATAAAAGCATATGTATAGTATATATATAAAGGAAGTTCACTCTTTTTTCAGTTCATTGATCGGTTATATCGCTATTTTGCTTTTTATTGCCGTCGTAGGATTTTTTCTGTGGGTAGCACCCGACAGCAACATCCTGGACGACGGATACGCCACTTTGGATAAATTCTTTATGCTGGCCCCCTGGATCCTGATGTTTCTGATACCAGCCCTAACCATGCGTTCTTTTTCGGACGAATTTAAATCCGGCACCATAGAGATCTTATCCACTTTGCCGCTGACAGAGTCAAATATTGTATTGGGCAAGTTCTTTGCCTCTTTTACCCTGGTGATCATTTCATTGTTGCCAACCCTGTTTTATGTTTTTACGATATCGCGACTGGCCATTCCGCAGGGAAATATTGATACCGGCGGTATCATCGGATCTTATATCGGCTTGTCGTTTCTGAACGGGGCTTTTACAGCCATTGGTCTGTTTTGTTCATCTGTCACTAATAATCAGGTGATTGCCTTCCTTTTTTCTATTTTCCTGAATTTTATTCTCTATTCCGGTTTTGAAGCGATGAGCAAAATTTCTTTTTTAAGCAATGGGATAGACTATGTAGTGAGTCAGATCGGGATGCAGTTTCATTACAATTCTATCAGCCGGGGTGCGCTTGATTCGAGAGATATTGTATATTTTCTCAGTTTAATTGCCTTATTCATATTGGCAACAAGAATTTCCTTACAAAAAAGAAAATGGTAATACAGGCATGGCTTTAAATCAAACAAACAAAAAGAAGAATATTACCCGCTTTGCGATCATAGCTGCGATCTTGCTTTTGCTGAATATCATCAGTTCCCGACTGCATTTCAGGGTAGATGCAACGGCCGAGAAACGCTTTTCGCTGAGTGAACCAACTAAAAAACTGCTGAAAGGACTCAAAGAAAATGTGGTGATTGAAGTGTACCTCAAAGGTACTTTTCCGGCAGGGTTTAAAAAACTGAGCGAAAGCACAAATGACCTTTTGCAGCAGTTTAAAGAATATGGAAACGGCCGTGTTCGTTTTAGCTTTATTAATCCGCTGGAAGGCAAAACCGAAAAGGAAAAAGAAGAAGTCTTTAATAACCTGGCCAAAGTGGGTATCAATCCGGTAAAGTTACAGGTGCATGCCGACGATGATGAAGGGTACTCCGAAAAGATCATTTATCCGGCAGCCAAAATTTCACATAATCAGAAAGAGCTTTCGATTAACCTGCTTGAAAGTCATCTCAGCATGACCCCTCAGGAAAAATTAAATAATTCGGAGGCCATGCTGGAGTATAAATTTGCTTCGGCCATTAAATTTTTGATTGAGCCTGACCGAAAAAAAATAGCCTATCTGGTTGGTCATGGCGAAGAACTGGGTGTCAATACCAGCGATATGCTCACGAATCTCGAAAAATACTACGATGTAGACACACTCGACCTGACGCAGAATATTGACATTGGCCGGTTTTACACGGCGGCCATTTTGTGTAAACCCAGTCTGCCATTTGACGAAAAAAATAAATTTAAGATCGATCAGTTTGTGATGCAGGGCGGTAAACTGCTCATGTTTATTGATATGCTTCGGTTTAATATGGATTCATTGCGTTACACAGATGCGTCGATGGCCCTTGATTATGGACTCAACCTCGACGATATGTTGTTTAAATATGGCGTGAGGGTCAATCCTGATTTTATCGAAGATTATCAGCAAAGTAATCCGATACCTGTAACTGTGGGTATGATGGGTAATCAACCTGATATTCAATTGCGTCCGTGGACTTACTTCCCGTTCAGTATTTCAACTTCAAAACACCCCATCGTCAATAATCTGGATGCGGTGATGTTTATGTATGCCAATAGTATAGACACGGTAGCCAATCCGGAAATTCGAAAATCTATATTGCTCAGTTCTTCTATCAGAAGCCGCAAAGTACCCAGTCCGGTGCGTATCAGTTTGAGCAGTTTGAAATTCAAACCGCAAGCCGAAATGTTCAGGGAAAAAAATATTCCGATGGCTGTATTGCTGGAGGGGAAATTTAAATCTGTTTTTGCGAATCGTATGGACGAGAATTTTCTGCGGGTATATACAGATTCGCTCAAGAAACCGTATAACATCGAATGTGAAAAGGATAACAAAGTGATCGTGGTGGGTGATGGTGATGTTTTTCTCAACGATTTCGTGCAGTCAAGAGGGCCGCTCGAATGTGGATTCTATAAATTTACGGAACAAAGTTTTGCCAACAAGTCTTTTATTTTGAATTGTATGGAATACCTCACCGATGACTATGGTTTGCTGGAAGCACGCAATAAAAATCTGACCCTGAGATTGCTGGACGTTGCAAAAGTGAAGGATCAAAAAATACAATGGCAATTATTAAATATCGGATTGCCGGCTCTGCTGCTGATGGCTTTCGGTAGTGCGTATTTCTTTTTCAGAAGAAAAAAATATGAAGGCCGGGTTGATTAATGCCCGTTTTTGCTGAAATATAGTTCCTTATTTTTACC
>JADYYU010000141.1 GCA_020853515.1 Chitinophagaceae bacterium
ACAAGCATTTTTCCGCTTCCGTTGCACGAAATTGAATTGAGTGCTTTCATACGTATAAAAATGCGGATCGGTTGATTGTGGCTGAACGTAAAGCCGGGTTTTGAACCGATAAGCAGTTTGTCGCGTTCTACATTAAAAATGATCTGCTCTTCTGCGCTTTTATCGCATTGCAGTATGCAACTGGCCGGGCTGTCGGCATTTACCTGAATCTGAATATCGGCACCGAGGTTTGAAACGACCTGTGAAAAATTGCTGACTTCAATGACAGTGCCATTGGCTGTATGGGTTTCAGGTGCTGTATTTTCGTTACTGCATCCAAATATAAATACAAGCAGAAGTATGGGATAGAATTTCATAAAGAATGATTAAGGAATCAGGGTTTTGTTTGAGAGGCAGAAATCAGGGAATTAATCTTTTTGCTGTCTCCAGACCTTGTAGCCAATAATGCCCATAAAAACCAGTGGCATGGCGGCGAGATAAAGGATACCCCCATTTAAACCTTTGGCGCTTTCTTTATCGGCACTGGATGCGATGGTGGTTTTGCAAACAGCACATTGGCTGTAGGCACTGCAGGATGCTAAACCCAAAAACAAAAGCAGGGCGATTTTTTTGAACATAGGGCAAAATTTAGACAAAAAACTGAGACCGCAAAAAGTTTGAGATGAAAAAGTGCCGGTGACCGCAAAATATACTTAAAATTGGTACATAAACCTTTTTAAGCTAACTTTGCAAATTGCCCTTTTCTCAAAGGGGGCATGCTTTTCAAAAGTATGGCTATATCACATATTGTCAAATATATTTACAACAACAGTTCAGACGAAGTGATTCGCCGGGGCAAACGGATTTTTTTGACTCAGGGTGTAAAACTGGTCAAAAAGGACGAACTGACCAACCAGCTTTTGTTCAGGGTCAGAAACGACCAGTATTACAACCAGTACAATGTGACCATTTCGAAATATCATGATGAAAAAAATATTTCGGCCCGTTGCCAGTGCCCTTATAATATGGGTGAAATTTGCAGGCATGAAGCAGCCGCTTTGTTTTTTCTGAATGAACTGATCGTCAATCAGGCCCTCGATAACACCCAGGCCCATTTCAATCAGTCGCATACAGTAATTCGCATGCTGAGTATTGATCTGAAATCACTCAGATTATTTACTTCCAATGCCCTTTTTGAGGAGGCCGAAAAAATATCCATTCTGGCTAAGGCCAAAATAGACAAGGCCGCTAATGAAAAAGTAGAGGCAACACTGAAACTGGATGATGAAAAATTTTCATTGATCCTCAAAAGAAACGACGACAAAACGTTTGACACTTCCTGCAATTGCAGTGAAACCAGGCATCCGCTTTGCAAACATAAGATCGTGTTATTTCTTCAACTACTCAATAACCACGGTCCTCAATACTTCGATTCGATCCGTAACTGGGACAATCAAAAGAATAAATTACTGAGTCTCTATGGCTATTCGCTGACCGATGATCTGAAAGGTAAATTTGAATTTTATTATCAGGACGAAAAACCTTTTTTGAAAGTACTCGACCCTACGATCAAAAAAGTATCGGCTATTGTAAAACCAGAGCCTGTTGAGGTTGTAGTGCAGGCGGCCACAGAAAAAAGTGATGTCAAGAAACGCCTGGGTGTGGTGGTGAATATGCAGGAAGAAGACTATCCTTTTTTTAGCATCGACCTCATCGAAGGTGAACTGCAGCCTGAAGGAAATGCATTTGCAGGCAATATCAGCAAAGTTGACATTTCTAAATTTATTGAACCTGAAAATTATATTACCGGCGATCGTGAGTTGCTGCCTATTATCAGAAAGTTGCAGAAAGTAGAGATCAACCGCTTTATCGCAAAAAACTCTCCTTTCGGTGATATCTGGGAAAATATTGTGCATACCAATACGGAGTGGACGCAGGAATCGAAAGATCTGCTGTATGAATATCTGCAACCAAAATTGTCACGCTTGTTTTCATCCATGGGAACCCGCAGCCCCATTTATGTTTTACCGAAAGGAAAACCATATAAAACAGCCTCGCTTTATAAAATAGATGAGGTGCATATGGCTGTGAGCACTGCCTTCAGGGTTGAAAAAACCAAGGCGCATATTGCACTCAATATTCATTTTAATATTGATGATACCGAGTACAATGTCTCGAAGAATGAACTTGGTAACAGCATACTTTTTTTGATCGAGAAAAAATTATTTCTGCTGCAGAAAGCGCAGAACGCGTCGATACTGGCCTCGCTGCACAATATGCAGACGATCGCACATGAAAACTGGTCGAGCGTATTGCAGGAAAAGATCATACCGCTCAGCAAATCATTTGATGTAAAATTTGGTAAAGGCCTCGTTGAATATAAAGATACATTTGTACCTAAGCCCTCTATTTATCTGAGTGAGCAAGGTTCCTACTTTATTCTGAAGCCCATGTTTGAATATGACAATGCCCGCGTCGAATGGAATCAGGAACTCAGTTTGTATTCAAATCAGGATGGAAAGGTGGTGATCATCAAACGTAATACAGATTATGAAACCGACTTTGTGAATATGATACAAAGTCTGCATACCAACCTGAAAAAACCTGAGTACGAAACACATTTCGCTATCCACTCAAAGCATGCCCTGCAAAAAAACTGGTTCTTTCTTTTCTTCGATAAAATGAAGGAAGAGAAAATAGAATTGCTCGGTTATGAAAGTCTTAAGAATTTTAAAATTCATAAATCAAAACCTTCTACCAAGGTGTTTATTTCTTCAAATCTCGACTGGTTTGACACCGAAGTGGAAATCGATTATGAAGGTCAGAAAGCTAGTTTGCAGGATATCCAAAGTGCGCTTTCAAAAAAACTCAATTATGTGTCTTTAGGTGACGGCACCTTTGGTTTGTTGCCTGAAGAATGGTTGGCGAAGTTTTCGCTGCTGTTTAAAATGGCAGAAACAGACGGGAATAAATTAAAAGTCAGCAAGTACAATTTCAGTGTGATCGATGAACTGCATGATATGATCGATGATGAAGATATCAAGAACGAACTGAATGAGAAAAAAGAAAATCTGCTGGCTCAGCATCCTGAAAATTTTCAGCAAGTGCCCATACCGGAAGAACTGAATGCTGAACTGCGGCCTTATCAGGTAGCGGGTTTTCAGTGGCTGACCTATCTCGACAAAATCAAATGGGGCGGTCTGCTGGCCGATGATATGGGTTTGGGTAAAACAATACAGACACTGACCTTTCTGCAATATTTCAAAAACACCAACGGACATTTGAGCGCATTGGTTGTTTGTCCTACCACCTTGCTTTTTAACTGGGAAAATGAGATCAATAAATTTACCCCGGATCTTACCTACCTGATTCATCACGGGCCCAACAGAACGGCTACGCTTGAAAGTATGAGTAAGTATAATATCATCATTTCCACCTATGGCACACTAAGGAGTGATATATTGATGTTGCAGAAAATGGCACTTGATTATGTAGTACTTGATGAGTCGCAAACGATCAAAAACCCTACCAGTAAAGTGGCCAAAGCAGCGCAGTTGCTCAATACGCAAAACAGAATTGCATTGAGTGGTACGCCCATGCAAAATAATACCTTTGACATATACTCTCAGATGAATTTTTTAAATCCCGGCATGCTGGGTAGCAAAGATTTTTTTAAGGAGCAGTTTGCCAAACCGGTCGATAAATTTCAGGATGTAGAATCGAAACAGCATCTGCGCAAACTGATCTATCCTTTTCTGCTGAGACGAACCAAAGAACAGGTGGCGCAGGATCTGCCTGATAAAACAGAGGTGACGCTCTATTGCGAAATGGGCAAAGAACAGCGCACTATTTATGATATGTATAAAAATATGTATCGCGCTCAAATTCTCGGCACCATCGAAAATCAGGGCATCGAAAAATCGCAGTTCGCTATTTTGCAGGGCCTGATGAAACTTCGTCAGATCTGCGATTCACCGGCCATTTTGAAAGATGAAACCAAATATGAAAACCATAGTGCCAAACTGGATGAACTGGTGCGTGAAATGGAAGAAAATATCGGTGATCACAAAGTGCTGATCTTTTCACAGTTTTTGGGCATGCTTGCGCTGATCAGGGAAAAACTCACCAAGAGTGAGATCCGCTATCAGTATTTTGATGGTAGCTATACGGCTGTGCAGCGTGAAACCGCTATCCGTGATTTTCAGGACAATCCTGAATGCCGGGCCTTTCTGATCTCGCTGAAGGCAGGTGGGATGGGTTTAAATCTGACCGCCGCTGATTATGTATATATTGTAGATCCATGGTGGAACCCGGCCGTTGAGCAGCAAGCCATTGACCGTACCCACAGGATCGGACAAACAAAGAATATTTTTGCTTATCGTCTGATCTGTAAAGACACGGTGGAAGAGAAGATCATGATATTAAAAGATAAAAAGAATACCCTCGTAAAGGATATCGTGAGCGATGATACGCAAATGATCAAGCAACTGACGAAGGAAGACGTTAACTATTTGTTCAGCTAAAGGCAAACTCAACATCAGTCTGCCTGACATTCGGTTTGACCAAAAATTCCTTTTTGAACTGTTGAGCGCTTTTTCTGTTGATGATTAGCATGTTATGTAAATGTTGCCTGTTTATCATATCATTCTGGATTAAGGGTGATTGCAATTCTTACAAATTCATTGACAGCGGCATGATTACTTTCAGTATATTCGTACCCGTAAATAGTATTCATGAGTAACAACCTGGAGAGACTGATTAAACAATCGGTACCATTTAAGTCAGATTATATCAAAGCGGAATTGGGTTTGATTTACGTATCGTCCCTGATCAATAATGAGGCGTTTCATTACTACAAGCGTTATCAACTTTCATTGCAGCAGTATAATATTCTCAGAATTCTGCGCGGACAATTTCCCCGGACCATTAATATTTCTTCTATCAAAGAAAGGATGCTCGACCGTATGAGCGATGTGTCGCGCATTGCGGAACGGCTTAGTAAAATGGGTTTGATCATTAAGCAACCCAACATGATAGACAAGCGCAACGCCGATATTACAATTTCAGAAAAAGGCCTTGAACTGTTACGAATGATAGACGAAGATGGCAATAACAATCAATCACTGATACACAAACTTCCTCAGGATGATATCCGGCAACTGAACGAACTGCTGGACAAAATTCTGAACGGAGTCTGAATAGTGTCCTGATTTTAGTTAACGGACTTTTTATTTTAATAGTTTTTTTTATTTTTGAGACGATGCACCATTCTTCTTTAGAAAAACTGATAAAATTAAGCACCCCTTTTGTAAATCCATATTACAAGGCGGTGGTGGGAATCCTGTATTTAGAAACACTGATCATGCAGGATCTGGATAAATACCTGGCTCGCTACAAGCTCACCTATCAGCAATTTAATATCTTACGGATCTTAAAAGGACAATATCCTAAAGGGGTCAAACTTTCGCTGTTACAGGAAAGAATGCTGCACAAACAAAGTGACGTTTCGAGATTGGTAAATAGGCTGGTGAAGACCGGAATGGTAGACAAAAAGGAGGATGAGCTGAATAAGCGGAGACTTTATATTACCCTGTCAGAGCAGGGCTTAACGATGATCAATGCCATTGATGTAGATAGTGATTTGTTTAAATCGGTCATGGTGGAGTTAAATATTTCTGAAATTGAGCACTTAAATAGATTATTTGATAAAATATTGCAGGCGCAGGTGAAATAATTTCCGGAATCATATTTTTTCATAATTTTGGGGTCTAAAAAAATATTATGAAATCGATACATTCACTTTTCTTATTGCTTTTATGTGCCCTGTTCGCAGAAAGCAGTTTTGCCCAGCAAACAAACAAGCAAACCCAGCCTGCAACTTTAAAAGAAGGCATGCGCAAAAAATTAGCGGCCATCACCTCCGCAGAAAGAAATTTTTTCCCGGCCAAAAAAACTAGAAGTGCTTCCAGGCTGATAGCAGCAACATACAGAAATTACGACGGTGCTGCCTTTCTGGTTTCTGACTCAATGACCTATTCCTATAATAGCAATTATGGTTATGACCCTACGTTTGAGACCTTTGACACGGACTTTACGAACACCTATCTGTATTATAATCAAAATAATTTATATGATCTTTCATTGCACTATTCCGAAGTAGGCGGACCACTTGTTTTAACAGATTCTACAGTG
>JADYYU010000142.1 GCA_020853515.1 Chitinophagaceae bacterium
CAGGAAACATCTCAGCGACACAGAATATGCTGCAGTGATGAGCAAGTCGAACAAGGCAGCACAGATCATAGCCCTGCAGTCGGCCCATTTGCGTCAGTTGCTCGACGGCGGCTATATCGAAGACTTCAGGCATATGGAACTCGAAAAAGTGCTGATCGAATTATACAATCAGCAGGGCGCGAGTGAGCGGATCAAAAATTTTCCCTATCCGAGGCAGTTTGCAACCCTCAGTGTATGGTTTATCCATATCTTTATTATTTTGCTGCCCTTTGGCATGTTTAAGGAATTTGAAAAGCTGGGTGAACATTTTGTATGGCTCACCATCCCGTTTGCGGCCCTCTCCGGCTGGGTGTTTACCACCATGGATAAAATAGGGGAGGCCACCGAAAATCCTTTTGAGGGCCGCGCCAACGATGTACCCATCACAGCCATGAGCCGGGGCATCGAAATAGACCTGCTTGAAATGCTCAACGAAAACCATCAGTTAAAACCCCTTTCTTCACAAAACTCAATTATTACTTAGTTATGGACTTCGAAAAAATATTTAAAAACAATGAACACTGGGTGGCCGAAAAACTGGCCCTCAATCCCGGCTATTTTTCAGACTTGTCTAAAGGCCAAACTCCCGAAATACTGTATATCGGTTGCTCAGACAGCCGTGTAACCGCCGAAGACCTCATGGGTGTGCAGCCGGGCGAAGTATTTATACACCGCAATGTGGCCAATATGGTGATCTCGATCGACATGAATGCCATGTCGGTGATCAACTATGCCGTGAGGCATTTAAAGGTAAAGCATATTGTAGTGTGCGGACATTACGAATGCGGAGGGGTAAAAGCCTCTTTGCAGCAAACCGATCTCGGTATTTTAAATCCATGGCTGCGTAATATCCGCGATGTGTACCGTTTACACCGCGAAGAGCTAAACGCGATCAGCAATGAGCAGCAGCGCTTTGACCGGCTGGTAGAACTGAATGTGCAGGAACAGTGCATCAACGTCATCAAGACCGCTGTGATACAGGAAGCTTACCGCGAGCGCGGACTCACCGTCAGTGGCTGGGTGTTTGATATCCGTACCGGCAAACTGATCGATCTGAAAATAGATTTCACCAAGATCCTGGCTGATATTATGGAGATCTACAGACTGATTTAAAGTAGGCAGAAAAGTGAGTATGGCACACGATGAGAAATATTTATAACAAAGGCAAATACCGCAGCGGCGAAAGGGCTAAGCATCTCAGACCCGTACTGAAAAAAGCGGGTAACCGGAGATGGAGAAAATCGGCGGCGCTCAGCATAGCATCAGAAATTGCTTGTGAAACTCCAAAAGGAAAGAAGCCTCTCAGGGCAAAGAAAAACCTGTTGTTGCGTCTGAAATTAAAATGCCATGGCGATAAAGTGCATACAGTGCAAGTAAAATACCGCTCGATGCGGGCCGTGCAGGATTCGCTGCGCAGAAATCAGGTACTGAGTGCTATGCTGATGAATGATAAACCGGTGGTCATCCTTAAAACGCCGCCGGCAACTGAGACGGCTCAATGATCAAAAGTACTCCGGACTGCTTTCTTATCATTGCTGGCAGTTTCTCCGATTTGCGCGGTTGTTGATGTTATCTGTCACACTACTCATAAGGGTACAACACAGCTATTGCTGTACGCATTATTATTTTATGCCTGTTTTACAGTGTTATTTTCCTATAGGCAATCAAAAAGATTACTGATAGGTATTGCAGATATGCGTAAAATGATATTAAATTTGCGGCACGGATGCACAGGCTGTCAGCTTGTTAAATTACCGGCGTGGCTATCACAACGAAGTTTTGCGACCCCAATTATGGCGGACAGCACAAGGGTTCATCCGGATTAAAAAACACTACAAAAAACAGTCAGCTAAAAAAAATGGTAAAGTTTTTTTATAATGAAGTATTTAAAGAAGTAGAGGTCGACAAATCACTTAAACTGCGCTATGCTATTTCTAATTATGGGCGTCTGATCAGTTTTGAGGAAGATATGAATGAAGGACGTTTATTAAAAGGAGGCCTGGTAGATGGCTACAAAGTGTTCCTTTACGTGGTTAAGAAAGACGGAAAGATTTTTTATAAGCATAAGTTATTTTACAAAATGGTCGCTGAAAAGTTTCTGGAGAAGAGCGCCGAAGATCAGCTCTATATTTTGCATATCGACAGAATCAGAACCAATGATCATATCGATAATTTGCGCTGGGCAACCAAAGCAGAACTGTTGGAGCACAATAAAGGCAGTGAGCGTGTGATTGAAGCCATGAAGAAATTAGTGGAAAGAAACAGGAAAGCGGACGGAAAAAAGCTCACCGCAGTGAAAGTGATTTTACTGAAACGAATCTTTGCAGACCCCAACCGGAAACCCCGAATGAAAATGATCGCCAAACAATTTGGAGTGAGTGAAATGACCTTATACAGAATAAAATCAGGCGAAAACTGGGGGCATATTAAAATATAAGGATAGGTTGAAACCCATTAGCCACCAATGTATTTAATTTGCCGGACAACCTAAAGGATACTTCTCTGAGCACCTGAGCTATAAGAGCTTCATGTACTACAGATACTCCCACACCTCTACATTCTCATTGCGTGCGCCTTCGCCGTCCGCTTCGTAGGCGCCTCTGCCATAGCCGATTTTAATATGGTTGATACGCAGACCGGGATGTATGAAGGCGCGCAGTTGCAGGCAAAAGTCGCAGGCCTCTTCAAAGCTGCGGCAGTCGGTTTTTAAAATGGTTTCATTGGCTTTCAGCATAGTATCGCGTTTACCTTCGAGTCTGATGACGGCATAATGATCGCGTTCGCGCAAACTCAAAAACAGCATATCCTCAAAGCGCATGAGTTGCTGACCGATCAGCAAGCCTTCAGGATGTTTGCGCAGCGTGATAGCCGAAAAAACCATAGGCTTGAAAATAAAGGGCCTGAAACTATAATACAAAATGCCCGTGATCACCCAGAAAGCACCCGGAAACAGATAAATATACTGTATGACCATAAAGGCAGCCAAAGCCGGGCTTGCCAAACGCAGTATAGCCAATGCCTGACCTTTTTTGCTGAGGCCGGGTAGTATGAGGCTATCATCCTGTATAATAAATGTGGGCTGCATATTGAGATCCGTCACAAAATAGTAATTCTTTGGCAGGGAGCAAATAGGGGGGATTTATTATTTAATTTTGCAGTATCCCCGAACTAAACATTCACTTTTTTGGGATATGTGAATGAAATTTTTCGAAAATTATTTGCAGGAGATATTGAAATTTTA
>JADYYU010000143.1 GCA_020853515.1 Chitinophagaceae bacterium
GTACGCAGCGGAAACGGAATCATAATAAGTGAGGGTAAGGGGCAATAAACCAGCAACGCTTAAAGGAACATTACTCGTATTCGTCAGACAATTGTATTGAATTGCCCCTACATTGAGATGCAGGTCCCCATCATACAGATTCATGGACGTAGAAACCGGATTAACACAATTATCAGCATCCTTTATTTCTACAAATTGGTAAGCCCCACCTGTTAGCAGTGCAGAGTCCGTGAGATGGGTCAACGTAATACTGTCAGCAATATTATTTCGATTGAAACGCAGCAGGAAAGGACTATTTCCCTGAAAATCGCATAATAACCGTGTTTTATTTGAATCGCACACAAAGCTACCTTTTGTGAGAAAAGCAGCGGGCTGCAAATCTTTTTTGTACACAAATGTATCAGATGTATAGCCCTTCATGCCCGCACTATCAATAATATTTTTGACGAGATACTGTCCTTCATCAAGTAAAGTAATTTGAAAATTTGTGTCCGGTGAATAGTGTGTGGAATAGAGCATTCCGTTTTTGAAAAGCTGAAAATTAAACGGGGCTTTCCCGTTAAAGTGAAGCCTGATCACCGTACTATCTTTACTACAAACCAGCGTATCTGTACTGATTGTTACCTTCGCCATACTGAGGACACGAAATAAAAAACTATCGATTACCGGACACGGTGGAAAAGCGTGGTTGACCATGTTTGAAAAGAAAGAAGTATTACCTGCAGGTGCCAGAAAATTTTCAGTAATCTTATTGTCGATATCATACTGAGTTACAGCATTATCATTTTGTGCCTGGGTAAATAAGATCTGCGTGTGCAACTGACTTATTCTTGACTTCGTTGAATCCTGATCATACACCAGCAAATAATTCCCGTATGACATTGAGTTGATGATTTGAGAATTATAATCATTATCAACTAGTATACTATATCCTGATGCAATCAACGAGGCGTCAGGCTCAGAAAGCATTGTAGCCCACAAAGCAACCTTTCCTCCGGTAGACAACCCCAACACAACAACCTTTTTATATTGAGTCTTCAGATACTTTATGAAAGCAATGGTTTCTATAAGCCTGTTTAAACCCAATGACTTATTGGCCGCGTTCAGATAACTGATCAAATAAGGCGGTGTAAAACTGGGAAGGCTACCGGCTTTCTTTTTATTGAAATAAATTGCTCTGTGATCTTCGTTTGGCATTGACATAATAAACACATCACCTTTGGGCTTCAGCAAATTGCGGACATAGCAATTCAGGTCGTGATAGCCATTACCGTCTAGGATGGTTTTGATCTGATTAGTACCAGTTCCCGAAATCAGTACAAATGCGTAATCATTATTATAAACCGGCTTACTGCTTGAGTCGAGCAGGGCATAACTATAAGCTGACTTATTATTCAAATTGAATTTTAATTTCACGAATGGATTCTTATTACCAAACAATGGAATATTATTATGTGCGATTTCGTAATTGTTGATGGTTTGATTTACCATTGTATCCATCTCCAATGCAGCAGATGTATGTATCTTACGATAGCAATCTGCAAACTCATCGTTATTAAAAATAAAGGAGCTATCCACCTGATTATAAAAATTTTGAACGGAGCTTATTTCAGTATGATGACACCACAAACCGGGGTTATTCCAGTATGATATATAGGTGCTTTCTTTACAGATATTATTCAGGTAAATGCTGTCGCCATGTGTTATCTGGGCTTGACAATGCACAAGAGAAATATAAATCAGAAAATTGAAAACCGTTAAAAATTTGCATAGCCTCATCGGAGCATACTTGATTTAACACAAACTTAGAATATTTATTTGTTTTTATGAATATTTATAACGTAGAAATACCTTTTACCCCGCATTTTATTACATTTGCTATCTATGAGGAAGTTTTACAAGTGGAGATTTCTGTTTTATTGCCTGCTCTTTTTAAATAAAAATGTGGATGCACAATTGAATGCAGCTGACAGCGTTCTGTTCAATTCTGTTTTTACTTCTTCAATTTACATTCCCTATTGGAATTTTCCATATAAATGGTATACAAACGATTCGATCACTTCGATGCAGGGCATGCAAAACACATTTGCGTCTGAATTTCCATTCACGCCTTCAGACATGACAAATTATACGTTTAAAAATATAAAAAATGAGACTCTCATTTTTGATACTGATCTGAATGCGTCCTTCAATCAATTTCCATGGATATACGGGCAAACTAACCCCATTATGAAGCTCCCATTCATGCTTAATAATAAATCCGATACAGCATACACTGCATTTACTCCCAGCGCGCTCAACGGAGATTGCAAAACCGCTATCTTTCTGATTCATGGCAATGGAGTCAATACAACCACCTATCTGTTGCAGGGGGCAGGTTATGCCTGCACTTACTGCAATGTAAAAAATACCTGCCTTCAGTTTGGAGATGTCTATACTTACTGCAAACCCAATGAAGACTGGCGTGCAATCTATTGGAATAAAAAAAAATTGAACGACTATGCCTATAACTATTGCGAAGCAATCGGACATAATTATGGCACCAACTATCTGATTGAAACAATTGCTTTGGTAAAAGCACTGAAGTCAAAATACGAACGGGTTATTGTCATGGGACTCTCAGAAGGAGGGTACACCACCTTATTAAACCTGCTGAATACGGAACCGGATGGCGCAGTAGTCGCGGCAGGCTATTCGATCAATTTTGATATCTATCTGCCCTCGCAGTTCCTGTTGAGCAACCGATTTGGCAATATCCCCCAGAATTATACACGAGACAGCGTTAAAGCCCGCATCGCAACCTTACAAACAAATACCCTTTTTACCTATGGCGAAGGCGACAATGTAGAACTCATGGATCCTGAACATGATTTTCATTACACACAAAACTTTTTGAATAACAACAGCAAATGCAGTTTCTATTATAATTTCAATACGCATACATTTCCACAGTGCAGCACTCTGGATACTTTCATACAAAGAATCGTCAGCAAACCAAAAGCACTCATAAGCCCGATTGATTCGGTTTGCAGTTCAGATAGTTTACAATTATACATTCGCTTATGCGGACAGGCTCCTTTTCAATATCAGATTTATCGAAACGATGTGCTCTATGCAACACTCAATTCAAACAACTTTTCGAATGTTTACACCCTGTATAGCGAAGGTAAATATCAGGTTAAAAATATAACAGACGCAAGCGGACAACCCTGTATCAACAGCGAAACGGTTGATTATAAAAAAGATGCGCCTGTTGGCTTTGCTGTGAGTAATAAAATCTTTGACTGCGATTCAGGGCATACTGAAATCACCCTTCAGCTTTCAGGTACATCACCATGGATTCTGAATAAAAGTCTCGATGGCAATCTGATTGCAGATACCTTTATCAATGCAGCAAACCTGCAAAAATACAACAACGGCGAACTGAACTTTCTGCAACTTACCGATAGCAATCATTGCAGCATGACGATCAATGAGTTGGTCAGCATACATGACTCCATCGCCGATATCAGTATTTCTGCACCGGTTTATGACTGCGATTCAAATCTGACCAACATACAGATGACATTACAAGGCAGAAGCCCCTGGCTGCTCCAATACAAAAAAAACGGGATGCCTCAAAATATGCAGATTTCAAATCCTTCTGCCAGTCTTTATTTTAACAATGGTCTGTACGAGTTAATCTCAGTAACAGATTCTAATCAATGTCAAAAAAGTATCAGTCAGTTATTCAACTTTCAATTTGATTCACTGCATGTATCATTGTCCCCACCCATGTACAATTGCGACAGCAATAAAACAAGCATCCAGTTTTCATTGCAGGGTAATCCCCCATTTGAAATTCATTATACAGAAAATGGAATTCCTGCAAGCATTTCCACCAACGCCAATAACTTAACACAATATTTCACAAACGGCAATTATGATTTTACAACCGTAAGCGATGCAACAGGCTGCGTAAAAAATATTAACCAGGCTTTCA
>JADYYU010000144.1 GCA_020853515.1 Chitinophagaceae bacterium
GCAGCGCTTACGTACAGAAGGACCTATTATTTGAAATTACAACCTCAGGTGGCATTTACCAGAGCCGTGTGCTGACAGCCTCCTTTGGCAGGCATTCGTTCGGCAATTTTTATAAACCCGGCAGGAAGCATGAAAACTGGGTAGGGGTGAAGTATCATATCAGGGGCGATTATTCGGCAACTAAAATTGCGCTCCACACCTTTAAAGACGGCTACTGTGGTATTTCGCAGATTGACGGCGAAAGGCATTGTCTTTGCTATCTCGTAAGGGCCCGCCTGCTTAATCAGTATCAAAACAAAATTCAGGAGCTCGAACAGCATGAGTTGTATCAGAATCCTGCCTTAAAAGAAATTTTTACCAAAGCAGTTTTCCTGTACGACCGGCCATTGACGATTTCTAATATTACCTTTCAGCCTAAAGAAGCTGTTTTTGAAAATGTTTTTTATCTGGGCGACAGCGCGGGTGCCATTGCTCCGTTAAGCGGCAATGGAATGAGCAATGCCATGCGGAGTGCAAATTTGTTAAGTACAGAACTGGATTTGTTTTTTCAGGATAAAATTACTTTTGCGCAGCTAAAACAAAATTATAGCAGGGTGTGGAATAAAGCCTTCAAAATGAGAATTGGCAAAGCGCGGCTGATGCAACACTTTTTTTGCAACCATCATTTAACTTCTTTTTTTATTCGCATCCTGAAAGAAAGCAGGTGGTTGCGTCAAATGATGATCCGGCAAACACATGGCGAACGATTCTGATAGCTGTAGGTTGATTTGATGTGCTGTAGTCATAAAGTGAACAGCACTTAAAGAGTATCATACAGTGTTTCTTAAGTTCGAAGAGGCACTTCACATTTATTTCCTAGGTGAATGTCGCTTAATTTTTCTTGAATGCAATTTTTAGGTGTTAATGTCAAAGTATGACTGCTGTAAAAATAATGAGATCGTTCCGGTGATTTTTTTCTTTCATAAATTACACTACATTTGATACCTACACATGCACGAACTAAATCCTACAAACTGGGTCAGACTATATGCAGATTATCTGCTTCGCTATGCTTTGTTCAGAATCAATGATACTGCCCTCTGCGAAGATCTTGTGCAGGAAACTTTCTTTTCTGCACTCAGGGCAAAGGAGCAGTTTAAAGGCAATAGCAGCGAGAAGACCTGGCTGACCAGTATTTTAAGAAATAAGATCATTGATGAGTACCGTAAAAAGGGCAAAATGCATGATTCACTCGATGATGAATCGTTTTATGGACAGTTTTTCGAAGCTGACACTGAATATGCCGGGCACTGGAAGCAGCCTCAATTTCCGCAGCTATGGGATGATTCCGTGGTGGAAAAAATGGAAAGCAGGGAATACTATGCCATTTTGCATCAGTGTATTGGAAAATTGCCTGAAAAGAGTGTGGCGATTTTGCAGGAAAAGTATTTCGAAGAAAGTGATTCTCAAAAAATTTGTAAGGATTTTAACTTATCGAAGTCTAATTACTGGACCACCATGCACAGAATTAATTTACAATTGCGAAAATGTATTGAATTAAATTGGGTTTTAAAATGAAGCTATTCCGTTTTTTGATGATCGCCTGCAAAGACGCTACCTTACTCTGCTCAAAGCAGGCCGAGCTTCGCTTATCATTTCGCGAACGGATGCAACTTAAAATCCATTTGCTGCTGTGTAAGCCCTGCCGTTACTTCTCCAAACAGGTTTCCTTATTGCAGCAGTCTTACCGTAAATTCGCTGAACAGCAGTCTGCCGCATGGTCTGAAGAAAGCAAAGAAGCGCTACAAAAAAAAATTAATGATCTTTTGTAAGGTTCCTGTACTGCCACCGTCTATGTTTAAAATTGTAAAGCGATAGGGGGCTCTGCTGAAATCTGAAAGTCTGGTTTCATCGTATATGTTGCAGGTGCTGATCGATCCTTTGCTGATTTTTGAAAAATTTAAAACTTTTTATGAATAAGATTTTCATTTGGATCCTGAGGATAGTGACTGCAGTGATATTATTGCAAACACTCTATTTTAAATTTACTGCCCATCCCCAGTCGGTTGAAATATTTACCCGCATTGGGCTCGAGCCTTACGGAAGGATCGGTATTGGCGTGTTGGAATTAATCGCTGCGGTGCTGATACTCATACCTGCTACTTCCGGCGCAGGCGCGATGCTAGCTGCCGGACTCATGAGCGGGGCTTTGTTCTTTCACTTCACTTCGCTGGGTATTGTTGTTGATGGTGATTCAATTTTATTTATATACGCCGTCATTGTATTTGTCTCATCTTTGATTCTTCTATTTCTTCACAGAAACCAATTAATAGCCATGATAAGCCGCATTTTTAAACCGGGAAATTTATCTTCCGCCGTATTGATTATTTTTACTTTTTTATTTTCAAATTGCACAACTGCACAAAACAATAAATATATGTCAGACAATCAAAACAAGTATTATTCTAAAACAGACACTTCTAAAATTACAGTCAGCAATGACGAGTGGAAGAAAAATTTAGATGAAAAGGTCTACAATATTGCCCGTGAAAAAGGGACGGAACGCGCTTTTACCGGTCAGTACTGGAATCATTATGAAGCGGGTCTGTATCGCTGTAAAGCCTGCGGAAATGCCTTGTTCAGGTCAGACGGAAAGTTTGAGAGCAGTTGTGGATGGCCTTCTTTCTTTGAGCCGATCACTCCGCAAAGCGTAAAGTATGCAGAAGATAAAGCCTATGGTATGGAAAGGGTAGAAGTGATGTGCGGACGCTGTGATGCCCATCTCGGTCATATTTTTGATGATGGTCCGCCGCCGACATACAAACGTTATTGCATCAACTCGGTGATCATCGATTTTGAAAAAAAGTAGAAGCTTGTTTTGTAGCTGGTTTTAATGCTACCTGCTGATACGGCTTGGTTTGCATCGCCTCCAAAAGTTTGTCATCAAATGCAGACGGCAATTGCTAAAGCTGTGGAAAGTGATCTCTATCTATTGCCATCACAGGGAACACATCCATGCTAATACTAATGAATTATTGGACCGATTATTTAATCTTTAAATCTCTAATAAATGAAACATAATATTTTAATCATAATGTCTTTTTTTGTATCTTTAACTAGTTGCGGTGCCGGAGAAGGAACCTTGCAAAATGAAAAGGTATTTGATGAAATGCAGACAGCTAACTCTAAAACAAACACAATGACTGATACCCTAACTATAGGAGGCGGATGCTTCTGGTGTGTGGAAGCACAATTACAACAACTGAAAGGCGTACTGACCGTGAAGTCAGGCTATGCAGGCGGGCAAACAAAAAGTCCAACGTATAAGGAAGTCTGCACCGGACTCACCGGTCATGCTGAAGTGATACAGGTGACCTTTGATAATGCGATTATTTCTCTGGATGAAATACTGGCCGCTTTCTGGCAGGCTCATGACCCCACTCAGCTCAACAGGCAGGGTAACGATGTGGGTACACAATATCGTTCTGTAATATTCTACCGCAATGATGAACAGAAGAAAATTGCAGAAGATTATAAGCAGAAACTGAATGACGAAAAAGTGTATGATCAACCGGTTGTGACTGAAATAGCGCCATTGACTGTATTTTATGAAGCAGAAGACTATCATCAGAACTATTACAATCAAAACGCATCTCAGGGTTATTGTCAGTTTGTAATTGCCCCTAAGCTTGATAAATTCAGAAAGGTTTTTAAAGACAAATTAAAATAGTAAACCGATGTCGCATAGAATGTTTGTATTTTTATTATTGCTGGGGCCTTTGTTCGCTGCTGCA